>JAGCNK010000208.1 GCA_017645985.1 Bacteroidales bacterium
AACGTATTAAATATTATTAAAAATGGCACATCCTAAGCACAAAACCTCGAAGACGAGAAGAGACAAAAGAAGAACCCACTATAAAGCGGTAGCACCCACCCTTACAAAATGCAGCAACTGCGGAGCCACTATCCAGTCGCACACAGTTTGCCCCGAATGTGGCTATTACAGAGGCCAACTCGCTATCGACAAGTCAGCCGCTGCCGCAGAGTAGCCTATGCTGCAACAGAATGAAATTTAGACAGATGGCGGAATGTTGCGCCCTTTGCGGAATGTTCCTACATTTGTCTTTTTTGTTTTTTTCAGATAATTTTTCTTTATGGCAAAAACAAACGCTGTTATTACCGGGGTAGGTATGTATGTGCCCGAGTACCGGCTCACCAACGACGAACTGTCGCAGATGCTCGACACCAGCGACGAGTGGATTACTTCGCACGTGGGTATCAAGGAGCGCAGGATACTCAAAGACAAGGACAAGGCCGCCTCTTTTATGGGGGCGATGGCTGTCAAGGACCTTCTCGCCAAGAAAAACCTCGATCCTATGGATATCGACTTGGTGATATGCACTACTACCACGCCTGATATGGTGTTCCCTGGTTCGGGTGTTCAGATTTGCGAAATGGCGGGCTTGAAAAACGCGTATGCGTTCGACCTTCACGCCGCCTGCTCGGGATTCTTAAACGGATTTGTAACAGCAGCCAAGTTTATACAATCAGGAGTAGAAAAAAAGATTATCCTCGTAAGTTCCGAAAAGATGTCGGCCATCACCGACTACACCGACCGCAAAACCTGTCCGCTGTTTGGCGACGGCGCTGCGGCTGTGCGTTTGGAGCCTTCCGACGAGGAACTCGGACTTTTAGACTATATTCTCCGTGTCGACGGTTCGGGCGTTAAGCACCTCCACATGAAATCAGGAGGCTCGTTGTCGCCAGCATCTATCGAAACCGTTCAAAACCGCGAACATTTTGTATACCAGGAGGGTCAGCCCGTGTTTAAGGCGGCTGTAACCCATATGGCCGACGTGTCGGTAGAGATTATGGAGCGAAACCACCTCACCGCCGACGACATAGCATGGCTTGTGCCGCATCAGGCCAACCTCCGCATCATCGACGCCACAGCTCGGCGTATGGAGCTAGCTCCCGAAAAGGTGATGATCAACATCCAGCGTTACGGCAACACCACATCAGCCACAATTCCCATCTGCCTGTGCGAATGGGAAAAACAGCTCCGCAAGGGCGACAACATAATCATCTCCGCGTTCGGAGCAGGATTCACCTGGGGCGCACTTTACCTAAAATGGGCTTATAACTCGTAGTGATACAGTAATTTAGTTTTGATAATTAATAAAAAATAAAAATATTATGGCAAATTTAAAGGAAGTACAAGATTTTATCAAAGCCGTTTCTCGAATCGGTATTTCAGAAGTTGACATTCAGACCGACGACATGAAACTCAACGTAAAATTCCCCGCAGGCGACAAAGACATTGCCCGTGGCGAAAACTTTCAGATGCCCGCTTTCCAGATGCCTATGATTTCGGGTATGGCTCAGCAGATGGGTTCGCCTATCTCAGCCGCCACCACCACCACCACTCCCATAGAGTATCGCGAAAACGCACAAGCCGACGAGAAAAAATTCCTCACAGTGAAGGCTCCTATGGTAGGAACATTCTACCGCCGTCCTTCGCCCGACAAGCCTATCTACGTAAATGTAGGCGACGAAGTTAGCAAAGGCCAGGTGCTCTGCATCATCGAGGCTATGAAACTTTTCAACGAAATCGAGTCGGAAGTTTCGGGCAAAATTGCCAAAATCCTTGTAGAAGAAGGCACTCCCGTAGAGTTTGACCAGCCTCTTTTCCTTATCGAACCCTAATTAAGCAAAGATAGGTTATGTTTAAAAAGATATTAATTGCCAACCGTGGCGAGATAGCCCTTCGCATTATCCGCACATGCAAGGAGATGGGCATCAAAACCGTGGCAGTATACTCCACAGCCGACCGCGACTCGCTCCACGTGAAGTTTGCCGACGAGGCCGTGTGCATAGGTAATCCGCCCTCGTCGAAGTCGTATTTGAATATTCCGGCTCTTATCTCGGTGGCTGAGATCACCAATGCCGACGCTATACACCCGGGCTACGGATTCCTTTCGGAGAACGCCAAGTTTGCCCGCATCTGCACCGAGCACGGAATCAAGTTTATCGGTCCCACAGCCGAGCAGATCGTGATGATGGGCGACAAGGCCACAGCACGCAAGACCATGACCGAACACGGAGTTCCCGTAACTCCCGGCACACAGGGATTGCTCGACACAATGGAGCAGGGCAAAGCCGAGGCCAAACGTATCGGATACCCCGTAATGCTTAAAGCCACAGCAGGCGGAGGCGGCAAGGGTATGCGCATCATCCGCAACGAGGACGAGTTTGAGCACCTTTGGAACGCTGCCCGTCAGGAGGCCGCCGCATCGTTTGCCAACGATGCCGTTTACCTTGAAAAATACATCGAAGAACCCCACCACATAGAGATTCAGATTGCCGGCGACCAGTACGGCAACGTATGCCACCTATCTGAGCGCGACTGCTCTATCCAGCGCCGTCACCAGAAGCTTCTTGAGGAGACTCCCTCGCCATTTATGACCGAGGAGCTCCGTCACAAGATGGGCGAGGCTGCCTGCAAAGCCGCTCGTGCTATCAAGTACGAGGGCGTGGGCACAGTAGAGTTCCTTGTGGACGCTCACCGCAACTTCTACTTTATGGAGATGAACACACGTATCCAGGTAGAACACGGTATCACCGAGGAGGTAACCAATCTCGACCTTATCAAAGAGCAGATACGTATCGCAGCCGGAGCCAAAATCTCCACACGCAACTACTATCCGCAGGCTCACGCCATCGAGTGCCGCATCAACGCCGAAGACCCGTTCAACGGTTTCCGTCCGTGTCCCGGCAAAATCACCGGCTTGCACCTTCCCGGCGGCAACGGCATCCGCGTGGATACGCACATCTACACCGGCTATCAGATTCCGTCGTACTACGATTCGATGATTATCAAGCTGGTGGCAGTGGCACAAACCCGCGAGGAGGCTATCGCCAAGATGAAACGCGCACTTTTTGAACTCGTAGTAGAAGGAGTGAAGACCACAGCGCCTTTCCACCTGCAGCTTATGAGCGACCCGCGTTTCTGCGCAGGAGAGTACACAACCAAATTTATGGAAGATTTTGAAATAAAATCGCCCGAAGAGTAGCGCGGTTTGAAAAAATTTTTCTAAATTGCGCCAAAATTAACTAATATCTCTTAACGTATGGCAAAGATTGAAACAGACCAAGTAAACAATACGAGCATAATCGCCTTCGGCACCGAATTCGTAGGCGAAATCAAGTCGAACGGCAGTGTACGCATAGCCGGCAAGCTCAAAGGCAACATCAGCCTCACCGAACGCCTTGTAATCGACAAGTCGGGCGTGGTAGAAGGCGAGATATCTTGCAAGGTGGCAAACATCAGCGGCAAGGTAGACGGCAAGCTTTCGGTTGTTGAACTCCTCGAGCTCAAAGACACCGCAATAGTACACGGCGATATCGACACCTCGAAAATCATCATCGAAGAGGGCGCTATATTCACCGGCACATGCCAGATGGATTCAAAAGATTCTGCTGCCGCCAACGCAGCAATAAAGAAGTAGGATCTTGAAAAAAGATAGCGACAACCTCCGCGACGTTGCAAAATACACTACGGCTGCCTTTGAGATGGCAGCCGTAATTGTTATCGGTGTATTGGCAGGCGTCTGGGCCGACGATTATTTCGCCACCAAGCCTGCGATTACCGTGGTTGCATCTCTGCTTTCGGTGGCGGCGGGTATTTATTTGTTTGTCAAGAATATCATTAAGAAATAAAAATGCAGAAACAGTTGACTAAATATGTAGTGATGGCGGCAATATGCACCCTTATTGCCGCATTTATTTTTGTGATAATCATTCCCGAAAAATCGTCGTGGGCGGTGTACGCCACACCCGCTTTTTTTGCCGCTGTAAGCATCATATCGGCGTTGGTGATCACCCGGCCCAAATACTCCAAGTTTGCCAATTTCTCGGGCGTGTTTATGCTCTCTACGGTGCTGAAGCTGATATTGTATTTCGCATTTATGATGATGTCTTACGCCAACCTGCCACGCGAAACCCGTCTGCCGTTTGTGTTCTTCTTTATGTCGGTATACTTGGTGTATGCCATTATGGATACCATATTTTTGCTGAGGTTTTTTGGCAAAAAGGACAAGTAGGGTGGGGGAGATGCTACTCCGTTCCATCCACCATTATGAATCCAGCCCACATTCTGGGGTCGATGTATTTTTGGCGTATTTTGTCCTGGGCTGACACAAAAGCGTCGCGCTTGCTCTTGCCGGACATCAGGTTTCGGTAAAACTCGGTCATAAGATCCTTGGTGGGCTTGTCGTTCACTTTCCAAAGACTCATAACAATGGTCTGTGCTCCGGCTTTCTTGAATCCGCGCTGCAAGCCGAACACG
>JAGCNK010000209.1 GCA_017645985.1 Bacteroidales bacterium
CGCCGAAACTACCACACGAGGGGTCATAATGTCGCTCACACGGTAGTTTTTCAGTTTCATAAGGTTCTGAATGATAGCGTTCTCGGTCTCCTTGAAAATACCTTCCTCGGTGCCGATGGTGGCAAGTGCCGAAATCTCCTCGCGGCTGGTGGTGGGAAGGTTTGAGTTCTTTTTGAAAATTTTTGTCAGCTGCAAAATAATAATCACCAGCGGAAATGTGATGACGGCGGTGACACTGATCATGTGCCCCACAAGTCCGGCAAGACGTTCCCAATATTTTGCGCCGATGGTCTTGGGCGTAATCTCCGAAAAAATCAGAATCAACACCGTGAGCAGAGCCGACACGATGCCGAGACTCTCGCTACCGTACACCTCGGCGGCCTGCGCGCCCACCATGGCGGCTCCGGCAGTGTTGGCAACGGTATTGAGCGAAAGAATGGCAGCCAGAGGCTTGTCAACATTCTGTTTAAGCCGGCAGAGACGGCGCACGCCCTTCTGTTTTGAATTTTCGTTTATCTTGATAAATGTGGGCGTGAGGCTCAGCAGCACGCTCTCCATCAGCGAACACATAAACGAAATCAACAGCGACGCCAGAAAATATGTTATTAATAATGCCATATAAAAATGTGTAGAGACGCAATTCATTGCGTCTCTTTTCAAAATGATATAATAATATATAGACGCAATGAATTGCGTCTCTACATTCGTATAATGCGGTTTATTATTTTACATTACCAACCTTGATCAGATATTCTGCAATCTGCACAGCGTTGAGGGCTGCGCCTTTGCGAATCTGGTCGCCGCTGAGCCAGAGTGTGAGTCCGTTCTCGTCGCTGATGTCCTTGCGGATACGGCCAACGTATACGTCGTCGTGACCGGCTGTCTCCAAAGGCATAGGATAAACGAGGTTGGCGGGGTCGTCTTTCAATTGGCAACCGGGAGCTGCGGCAATTGCTTTTTGAGCCTCTTCTACGCTGATGGGCTTTTCGGTTTCGATCCAAACTGATTCAGAATGCGAACGAAGCGACGATACTCTAACGCATGTAGCCGAGCATTTCACATCCGAATGCATGATTTTGCGTGTCTCGTTGTACATCTTCATCTCCTCTTTGGTGTATCCGTTGGGCTGGAACACGTCGATCTGGGGAATTACGTTATAAGCCAGCTGATGGGGAAATTTCTTTACGGTAACATCCTTGCCACCAAGTATTTCGCCATACTGCTGCTCAAGCTCTGCCATAGCGGCAGCACCTGCGCCCGATGCCGACTGATAGCTCGACACGTGGATGCGCTTGATATGCGAGATATTTTCTAACGGCTGCAATACTACAACCATCATAATTGTTGTACAGTTGGGGTTGGCGATAATGCCACGGGGACGGGTGAGGGCGTCCTCGGCGTTGCACTCGGGAACTACCAACGGAACATCCTCGTCCATACGGAACGCGCTCGAATTGTCGATCATTACTGCGCCGTATTTGGTGATGTCGGCGGCGAACTCCTTGGATGTGCCTGCACCTGCCGATGTAAAGGCTATGTCCACGCCTTTGAAATCATCGTTGTGCTGTAAGAGTTTTACTTCGTACTCTTTTCCTTTGAAGGTGTATTTGGTGCCAGCGCTGCGCTGCGATCCAAACAATACCAACTCATCTACAGGAAAATTTCTTTCGGCGAGGATACGGAGGAATTCCTGTCCTACTGCTCCGCTCGCACCTACTATCGCTACTTTCATCTTGTTATGTGTTTAAAAAAATTTGCCAAATTTACACATTTGACGGTTTCTACCACACTTCAGCCGAAAATTTAATTATGATTTAATATTTACAATAGATTTAATGTTTTTTTGAACGCACATATATTATTTTTTTGTAATTTGCGAAAATAATCTGAACTTACTCAATAATTGTTAGCTATATGAAAATTAAATATTTAGCATTTTTATTGACTTTTGTGACAGCAAACCTCGCGGCGCAGAACCAGTCGGGTATCAACCGCGACAATATGGACACCAAGGTGCGACCGGGTACCGACTTTTACCAGTACGCCGCCGGCGGATGGATCAAAAACAACCCCGTGCCGCCCGATTTCTCCAACTACGGGCAGGTGGCCATTGTCAACAAGCAAAACAACGAACGAATCAGAGACCTAATAATAGAAATGTCGAGCCAGAATTTCGCACCAGGGTCAGAGCAGCAGAAAATAGGCGACCTCTACAACCTGATGATGGACAGCGTAAGGCTCAACCGCGAGGGCGCAAAGCCCATCCTCCCCTACCTCAAAGAGATCGACCGCATCAAAAACATCAGAGAATACCAGATTGCGGGAGCCAAATTCCTGCTCTACGGCATCAACATCGGCATTTTTAAAATGGGAATCATCGTTGACAAGGAGGACGCCTCGAAACATCTGATTGCCATATCGCAGGGCGGACTGTCGCTCGGTCAGCCAGAATACTACCTCTCAGACGACAAGTTTGCCGAACGCCTGCGAGAAAGCTACACCGAATACATAGCCAAGCTGTTCACCCTCGCCGGCACTCCCGCCAAAACAGCCAAGAAATACGCCGACGACATCCTCAAGTTTGAAACCCGCATTGCCAAAATCAGCAAAACCAAAACCGAGCTGCGCAACGTGAAGGAAAACTACCACAAAATGTCGTACTCCGACCTGGTGGAAAACTTCGAAGGCGTGGACTGGGGCAACATTCTGCTGCACTCGGGCATTCCGGCGGTTGACTCGGTGAGCGTAAACCAGCCAAAATTTGTGAAGGGAGTAGAACAGATTTACAAAGAAACCAGCCTGCAGCTGCTGAAAACATACGCCAAATTCACCATTCTGCACAACAGCACCCACCTGCTCGACGACAATTTTCAACAGGCGGCGTTCGACCTGAAGAAGGTGACCTCGGGAGCGGTGCAGGACAAGCAGCGGTGGGAAAAATCGGTGCAGTATGTCAACTCGTCGCTCGGTATGGCTGTGGGCAAAATTTTTGTGCAGAAATATTTCCCCGAATCGAGCAAGCAGCGCATGCTAGCCATAGTGGGCAACCTCCGCGAGGCTCTACGCCAAAGAATCAACGAAACTCTGTGGATGAGCAGCGAAACCAAGGCTAAGGCTTGCGAAAAACTCGACAGCATCTACATCCAAATAGGCTACCCCGACAACTGGTACGACATTTCGGCACTGGAAATCGACCCAAAGAAACCTCTGCTGGTAAACGCTTTTGAGATTTCACGGTTTACAATGACCGACTACATAGCCCGAAACGTAAACAAGCCCGTGGACCGTACCGAATGGACTCTCACTCCGCAGACAGTGAACGCGGGCTACTATCCGTCGCTCAACAAGATATGCTTTCCCGCAGGTATACTGCAGCCGCCGTTTTTTAATCCCGACGCCGACGAGGCGTGCAACTACGGCGCTATCGGCGTGATTATCGGTCACGAGATGACCCACGGATTCGACGACCAAGGCTCGCAATACGACAGCGACGGCAACCTGAACAACTGGTGGGCAGAGTCTGACCGCCAGCAGTTCGACGCACGCACCGACGTGATGCGCAAGTTTTTCGACAACCTCGACGTGCTGCCCGGACTCAAAGCCAACGGAAGCCTCACCCTCGGCGAAAACATTGCCGACAACGGCGGTCTCAACGTGGCGTTCAGAGCAATGAAAAACTATATGGTGGAGCATCCGCTGCAAGTTTTAGACGGATTCACACCCGAGCAGCGTTTCTTCCTCAGCTACGGATTTATCTGGGCAGAAAACCAGACCGAGCAGTCGCGCCGCAACCAGGTGATCAACGACGTGCACGCCAACGGATGCCTTAGGGTAAATGGAGCACTGCCCCACATCGACCAATGGTACAAGGCGTTCAACATCAAAAAGAAAGACCCGATGTATGTGGCTCCCACCAAGAGAGTGAGGGTGTGGTAAGAGAATGCATAATGCATAATTAGATAAACATAAAAAAATCCGGCGGAAAGATTTCTGCCGGATTTTTTTTTAAATCAAAGTAACTATGTTAAAATCTTATTCCTAATTTCAACATTGGTGATGCGAAGAAACGGAAGATATGCGAATCGGCTTGATAAGTGCCAAATCCGGGAGTTGCAATCTCAACCATAGCATAGTTGTAAGCAACGGGAGCGGCTTCGAAACCGATGCTGAATCCGGGAACAAAGCTGTAGCTTACGCCAGCCACTGCTGCGCCCGAAACGCAGTGAAACATACCTTTCTCTTGTTCAGGACGAAGCAGATAGACATTGCCGTCCCAAGCGTAGTTGAGGTCGATTTTGGCGTTCTGGAAACCAGCCTGAGCGCCTACGTAGAGGTCAACTTTCTCGTTTGAAGTGCCCAAATGGTAGTTGAATCCGGCGTTTGCCATCCAGTGGTTGGTAACAGTGCCGTCGATAGCCAACTGAGCGGGAACCACATTGGTAGCCTGATGAAGCTGTCCAACGTAATCTTTCTGAGGAGTCTTGCGGATGTCCATGCCGAACTGGAGGTTTACGTCCATATTGTCGGCGATATAATATCCAACTTGGATACCAGCGAAATTGAGAGCGTTGTCGCCAAGGCCGTTGAGTGTGAGCATAGCCTCAGGTGCTATGCCTCCCAATTTTCCTGCAGAAGGATCACCTGTAGAATAATTGATATAATCACTTGCGTACAATTTGTCAAAATCGCCAGAGAAGTTGGCTTGTTTACCCATCAGCAGCGACACCTGAAATTTGTTGTTTGTACTGAGCCCTGTGCCGCCATCCTGCGCCATAGCTCCGCAGCAAACCGACATCACAGCCGCAGCTAATGCTATTTTCTTTATCATAATCTGATGTCTCCTTAAATTAATAATTAGT
The DNA here is from genome assembly GCA_017645985.1 of Bacteroidales bacterium. Classification (GTDB taxonomy): domain Bacteria; phylum Bacteroidota; class Bacteroidia; order Bacteroidales; family UBA3824; genus UBA3824. Next base: position 4,860 of record JAGCNK010000209.1, read on the forward strand.
TATTGGCGGTTTTTTGGGCTGTTATGGCCTCTTTGTAGATTTCTTCAATCTCAGCAAACAATGCGTCTGCATCAGCCTTTGCTTGTTTGCAATACAAATAGTTGCCCTGAATTGTAGCCCAATCAGCTGAGATAGGTTCGCTGGTATAAGCATAAGGAAGGGTTAAACCCAACTCATTATCAAAGTATCCGTCAGCCGAGAATGGGAAAAATCCTTCGTCGCTGTCGTAAGCAGCCTTCTTGCTTTCTGTATACTTCTCATAAGCTTCAGTTTTAGCTCTTGTTGTAGCGTCGACATCGTCAGCAAGAGTGGCTGTGGCTTTTTTAGCAGATTTAAGTTGGTCTTCCAAGATACCTTGTTGTTCTTTTCTGTTTTGTACACAGGCATAAAAGTTTGTTTTGTTTGCAATAGCCTGTGCCAATTGTCTGTCGGCAAAATCTCTACAGGTTTTAACTTCTTCGTATGCCTCATAAATTTCTTTTGCTGTCAGTCCGTCCAATGATGCAGTGGTGAATGCTGCAGCGGCTTCTTTTCCGTCAATTTTGGCGTTTTTCTCGTTTTCAGCAATTTCAGCTTTCATTTCAGCTTCGCGAACTGCTTTTACGTAATCGGGTTCTTCTGTTTCGTCAACACAGCTTGTGAGTGTCTGAGATACACCGCAGCACAATGCGAATGCTGCTACATAATAAGTTAATTTTTTCATTGTAAATAAATTAAAATTTGAATTAATAATAAAGTTAATTGTGTTCGGTTTTTGGTTTTTAATCAAAATCCGAACATATATATGCACACCGAGCCGCAAAGTGAAAAAAAAGAGGTGATTTTTTTGATGATTTTTTCTAAAATAAACACAAACAGATAAAATTCAATCTGTTATATGCATAAAAAAAAGAAAAGATTTGTAAAAAACTTACAAATCTTTTCTTTCTATGTGTTAAAAAACAGTCGCGTTAGAACGAGAACTGTGCTCTCATTTGTACCGAATTGTAGCACTTGCTTACGTTGCCTTTTGTGTCGGTGTAAACGTAGTTGAGCTTCATGTTGAAGTGTTTGCTAAAGAAATAGTTGATACCGAATGTAACATCCTCCTGACGTCCGCCGTCGTTGAGGTCGAGGTAGTCGTAGCGTGCAAGAACTTCAAGGTTGCGGGGTGAAGCGTTCTGGCAGAGACCGGTCACCTTGTTGTAGTTCTGCTGTTCGCCGATAAGGAGGAACGAGCACTGAGCAAGAGCGCCGCCTACGTGGTAACGATCATCGCTACCGGTAGGTTCATAGCTTGCGCCTTGATAGTGTGTTTCAAGCATAAATTTCTTATGGATGAAAATCATTTCACCTTCGTAACGAGAATAGTGTTTGCCTGTGTAAACAATATTTCCATCGGCATCCACGCCAGCCTCCTTGCCAAAGGTGCGTCCTTTAAATGTGGTTTTGCCATTAGAGGTGAATGTCTCCGGCACTACACCGCTAAACGTTGCTGTATTTGGGCTATTGGTATACAGAGTTGCTGCACCAAAATGCAATACTGTGGTTTCGTTGATAATAGGACGGTAAATGGCTTTTGCTGAGAGATTTACTCCTTGGTCGAATTTGCTGTTGCCATTATCAATATTGCCATCAGAATAAACGCCGCCGTTGAAATTGAATGGGTCGGTTGTCATAAGATAAACAATACCCATTTTACGTGAAGAGCAGAAAGTATTGTCGACAGTAGCGTCGTCGATAAACTTGTAAGCAAGACCCAACGGTTTCATACCGTAACCCATAAACACGTTACCAAACTGAATGTGGTGGGTTTTGTTGAAGTTGTATTTTACAAACACATCGCGAAATGAGATTGTAGTGGCCTTAGCGGTGCTGTTATATGCAAAGCACAATTCAACTTTGTAGTCCCACTTGTCGAGGAATTTACCCGAAACACCAAGACGGGTATCGTTTACAGCCACGCCGTTGTCGGGTTTTGAACCGTCGGCCTTTTCGTTGAGAAACGAACCGAAGCCAAAATTGGTACGTCCGATAAGTTTGAGAGAGAAGTTGTCGTTTTCGGGAACAACCGTGATTTGAGCGTCGGCCTGCGAAGGCATCAAGGCGCACAATGCCACTGCTGATAAAGTGGCGCAAAGTTTTGTTTTTAAATTTTTCATATTTCTGTCAATATTAATGTTAATAATCGATTTTAACAAGGTC
>JAGCNK010000210.1 GCA_017645985.1 Bacteroidales bacterium
CACAGTTCGCTGTCTTTGAACACTGTCTGCGTGGCCACATTGCCTGATACCGAGTATGTTACACCTTCGGGAAAGAAGTCGATCCACACGTCGATCATTATGGGCTTGGGTTCTTTTTCTGATTTTTTAAACGCCTCTTCGATCGTCAGCCATTCTATCTTGCCCAGAGTGTCGGGCATCTCGTCTTTTTCTGCTTTTTTTATTTCATCGGCGTAAACCTTTGGGTATGTGAACATAAAGTCGTTTTTAAAGGTTTCGGGCGAAGCGTTACGGCTTACGTTTTCCGAAAAATATACCAGCAGCGGCTCAATGTCTTTTGGCTCCATATATCCAGCCACGGGCATTGTGTGGGCGTCGCGGTCGATGTACACGATGGTGGGGTAGGAGAGCCTTCCGTTGAGCAGTTCAATAGCCAGTTCGTTTACCTTGCCGGTGTTCTTGTGCTCCTTGTTTCTGAACTTGATGGTGTCGGTGGTTTCGGCGTCGAACCTTATGGGATAGAAGTTTCGGTTGATATACGCTGCAATGTTGGGATTGGCGAATGTTACCGCGCTCATGCGTTTGCACCATCCGCACCAGTCGGTGTACACGTCGATAAGAAAAGGGCGGTGGTCGGTGCTGTCGAGCCGTTCGGCTTCCTCAAAAGTTAGCCATTTCACTTCGGCTTTTTGCTGAGGGTAAGCGTATTGCAATCCAAGTGTCAGTATCGCTGCAATGATAATTATCTGTTTCATAATCTATATATATAAGGTGTATAAATGTATAAAAAACGCCGTGTTAAACGGCGTTATTGCAGTGTGTAATGTTTTTTAACTATTAGCGAACCTTCATCACAAGGCGGAAGCCGGTGAAGGGGTTGGGCAGTTTGTCGCTGCCGTACTCGTCGTCGGCTGCAATCTGCATATAGTATCCGTAGCTGTGCCACGAACCGCCTTTAACCTTGCCTTCTGCGGTAAGTTCGGCGGCGTTGCCTGCCATCTGATAAAGACCGTATTTGTTTGGTGCGAAAGATTTTACAGGCACGAGAGTGGTCTGATAGAGCACGTTGTCGTCGAGAATTTCAACGTTGCCGGTCTCCTTGTTGAGTCGGATGTTCTCTTCGCCAGCCACGTGGAAGTTGGCGCACCATTCGCCTTTCTTGTTGCGGAGGAATTTGCCGTCCCAGGGGTACATGGCGTTTTCTGTTCCACCTGCTGCAGCCACAATCCATTCGTTTTCGGTGGGCAAACGGAACTCGGCGTTGTTGTATTTGGCGCCGTTGTATGCTGAATAAAGTTTTGTGAGCCAGAGGCAGAATGTTTCAGCAGCCTCTTTGGTGATGTTTACTACGGGGTATTCGTTCCATTTGCCGTCGGTGTGGTACGATTTTGAAGCCGATTCAAAAGCCTCGCTCAGGCGCATCCAGCCTTCGCCGTCCACTTTGCAGGCGTCGTAGATGTCGTTAAGACCGTTGTCTTTCAGGTCTTTGAGAAATGCGTTGTAGATACCGTTGGTGGTTTCGGATGTTGAAATGTAGTATCCTCCCGCCGATATGTTCTTGTCTACCGACTTGTACGCGCTTTGGCCCACGTATTTCATCCCGGCTTCTATAGCCTTGATGTTGTTGATGTTGGCGGCCGCCGATTTGTTAAAGTCGATTTTGTCTAATCCGTTTTTTTGTCCAAAACAGATTGCTGCGCAACACAGCAGTGTTGCTAACATCGTGATTTTTTTTGTCATATCGTGTGTGTTTAATTAAACTCTAATATTTTCACTACGCAAATTTCTTGCAAATTACTGAGAAATAAAAATTTTTTTTATATTTGTGTCAAAATTATTTTAATAAAAAACGTAATGTCAGATAAGAAATCATTGGAGACTGTATGCGTACAGTCGGGCTGGCAGCCCAAAAGCGGCGATCCCCGCGTGCTGCCTATTTTTCAGAGTACTACTTTCAAATATGAAAACACCGCCGCTATGGCCGACCTTTTTGACCTGAAGGCCGAGGGATATTTCTACACCCGTTTGCAGAATCCCACCAACGACGCCGTGGCCGCCAAAATCGCCGACCTTGAAGGCGGCGTGGCAGCTATGCTCACTTCGTCGGGTCAGGCAGCAAGCTTTTATTCTGTATTCAACATCTGCGAGGCTGGCGACCATTTTGTCAGCAGCAAGAATATCTACGGAGGCACTTACAACCTCTTTTTGGTAACGATGAAGAAACTCGGTATCGAATGCACTATGGTGGATTCCGACGCTTCGGAGGAGGAAATAGCTAAGGCTTTCCGTCCCAACACCAAATGCCTCTTTGCCGAAACTATCTCTAATCCTACTTGCCACGTGCTTGATTTTGAGAAGTTTTCGCGTATCGCCCACAGCCACGGCGTGCCGTTGATCGTTGACAACACTTTTGCCACTCCTATCAACTGCCGTCCGTTTGAATGGGGCGCCGATATCGTTATCCACTCTACAACAAAGTATATGGACGGTCACGCTCTCGCAGTGGGCGGATGTATCGTTGACAGCGGCAACTTTGACTGGGACAAATACGCCGACAAGTTCCCCGGACTTACACAGCCCGATGAGTCGTACCACGGACTGGCCTACACCAAGGCTTTTGGCAAGAAGGCTTTCATTACCAAGGCTACTGCCCAGCTGATGAGAGACTTAGGCTCTATCCAGAGTCCTATGAACGCGTTCCTTCTCAATATCGGTCTTGAAACTCTCCACTTGCGTGTTCCCCGCCATTGCGAAAACGCTCAGAAGGTGGCCGAGTTTTTGGAGAAACATCCCAAGATTTCGTGGATCACTTACAGCGGCTTGAAGAGCAGTCCCTACTACGAGCTGGCTCAGAAACAGTTTGACGGCGGACGCTCATGCGGCGTGCTCTGCTTCGGTATCAAGGGCGGACGCGAGGAGTCGATCAAGTTTATGGACAGCCTCAAGTTCGTTGCCATTGTCACACACGTGGCCGACGCCCGTTCGTGCGTGCTCCATCCCGCAAGCCACACCCACCGTCAGCTCACCGACGAGCAGCTTATAGCAGCCGGCGTGCAGCCCGACCTTATCCGTTTCTCGGTGGGAATCGAAAATGCTGACGACATCATAGCCGACATCAAGCAGGCGTTGGACAAGATTTAGTTTGGCAATAATTTTGTAAAAGTCAAGTTATATATATGACATTAAAAAAACTAAATTAACATCAGCATGAAAAGATTATTAATACCATCAGCACTTTTGGCGGCAATGCTGTCGTTTCCTGGTTTTGCTCAGGCTCAGGATCCCGACATGTTTGACCTCCTTTCGCACTTCCAGCTTACCGACGAGCAAAACTCATCACTTTTGAAACTCCAAGATGATATCACGAAGGGTGAAAAATTTGTGGCTCAGGCCGAGTCGCAAGACAAAGCTAACGCTAAGTTTCTCAACAGCAGCAAGAAAGGCAAACTAAAAAAAGGCGAGAAAAAATCTGCCGAGGCCAAGTCGCTGCGTATCAAGGCTACCAAGCTTTACGAAAAATCGTACACATCTCTCTACGATATCTACAAACAGGTGATCGAAGGTTCTGAGTTTATCTACCAGAGCGACAAGAGCCAGGCTGATTCGTATTTGAGCGATGCTGAAAACGATCTTCAAGATGGTTCGGCTAAACTTTCGCCTTATGGCAAGCTTACCGCCAAGTCGCTTGAGACCAAAACTTACAGCACTCTGAAATCAGATATGGCTTCGTGCAAGTCGAAATTCCAGAGCGCCGGCGACAACTGCTACAGCGCCCTCAAGCTCCTTTACACTCAGGAAGAGCGCAAAAACCAGGAGGCAGCCGCCGAGCAGTCGTTTTGGAACTCCACAGTTTCGGTCAACACTATCGACGCTTATAAAAAGTACATAAGCAAATATCCCAACGGCAAGTATGTCAGCGAGGCTCAGCGCCGCATTGCCAACCTTCAGAATGCAGGTCGCCAGCGCCGTGTAACTTCCGACAATCCTGACGAGGGTCTTGCTTACCGTATCCAGATTTGCGCCGACAAACGCAAGTGGAGCCCCAGAAAACTGCAGCGTCTCTACAAGGGCAACCTTAAGATCGACGAGCGTCAGAGCGACGGTTTCTACAAATACTGGATCGGATGCTACCGCAGCTATGAGGAGGCTCAGCAGGCTGAAATGGGTATGAACCTCAAACAGTCGTTTATCGTATGTTTCAACGACGGTCAGCAGATTCACGTTACCGAGGCTCAGCAAATCGAAGCCAACTTGATTGACTAGAATAGATTTATAATTGTTATATCAAAGACAACGCCGCCCGAAGTATTTCGGCGGCGTTATTTTTTTGGGGTGAATTTAATTATTTTCTGGGGATGTATTTTCTGTTAATGATTATACAGTTGATGTGTTTCTGCTAATGATTATCTAGTTGATGTGTTCCTGTTTTGAATATTTTCCCGCTAAATATTATCTACTTATATATTTTCAGATGAATAGTTTCCTGAAAAGTAGTAATAGTTTTCAGAAGAATAGTTTTCTGCTGTTGTGTTAATCAGATTTTTCGTTTAGATTTCGAATGCGAGGAGTGTGATGTCGTCGGTCTGCATCTTGTCGCCTTTCCAGTCGAAGATGAACTTCTCAATCGCACCTTTCTGCTGCTCAAACGGCATTGTGGAGAACTCTAAGAGTTTTTCCTTAAAGTATTTCGACATAATCTTGCGGTTAAACTCGCCGCCGTTCTGGTCGGTGCAGCCGTCGGAGTAGAGATAGATCTTGTCGTTGGGCTGAAGCTGAACCATCACGCTCGTAAACTGTTTGTCGAGTATGAAGTGTCCGATAGGCATCGAGTCGCCTTTGATAGTTTGTATTTCGTTGTTGCGAACCATCACCAACGGACGTTGAGCGCCAGCGTAGTAGCCTAAGTTTGTGGTTTCGTTGTAGATGAGCAGGGCGATGTCCATACCGTCGTTGCGCAGCTGGCCGTCCTGGTCGAGACCGAGTGCCGAGGTTACTTTTTTGCGGAGTTCGTCGAGAATTTCGCCCGGCATAATTTCGCCGCCCTTGTGGTCGTTGATGAGCTCGTTGAGAAACGACAGACCCATACTAGCGAGTATCGCGCCCGGAACGCCGTGTCCTGTGCAGTCGCCCATAGCGGCAATGATCAGGTTGTTGACTTTTTTGGCGAAATAGAAGTCGCCGCCTACGATATCTTTGGGATGGTAGATTACAAAGTAGTTGCGGAAAATGCTGTAGTTTGGCGCCACAGCCTGAACCATAGCGGATTGCAGACGGCTGGCGTAGTTGATGCCCGAGGTCAGCTGGTTGTTGGCTGCGGTGATTTCGTGGTTGCGCATTTCCAAAAGAAGCTTCTGAGCGGCAAGGTCGTCGTTGATGGTGCGGAGCTCCTCGTTGAGCATGTTCACGTTTTCGCTCTGAACCAGTATCTCCTCTTTCTGCTGCTGCAATGCCTCGTTTTGCATCAGAATCTCTGATTTTTGCGAGGCAAGTTCGTCGTTGAGCTTTTTGAGACTGTCTTTCTGCTCAAAGAAGTCTTCCATCATCCTTGATATTATACCAAACTCGTTGGTCTCTGATTTCAGAGGTATGATGCTGTCGGTTTTTTCAGACTTGAACGACTCGTCGATTTGCGACAACGGCTTGGTAACCTTCACCTTAACGTACAGCATTATGGAGAAGAAGATGCCGAGACACAATAACGAGATAATCAAGAAAATAGGCACAAACTGATTCAATTGTTTCGACAGCATATCCTCCCAGGCAAAGCACATAAACGCCACGTGCTTTTTGGTGTAGTCGAGCATTTCGCGGTTGGTAACTGCCATCGGTTCAAGAGCATGAACAGTGTCGGCGTATGCCTGGTCGTCTTGTGCAAGTGTCATATGCATGCCACCGAGGGCTATGCTCATTCCTCTTACATCCTCCTCGGCTATCTCTTTCACCATACACATATAGCCGCGCGGTTTCTCGTTGCGGCTGTTGATTTTGGCGGCAGACACCAGGCAGGTGCAAAAATATACAAAAGTTTTGCCTTCGAACTGTGCGTAAAAGTGCGGAAACAGCTCTTCGTTGAAGAGGTTTCCCATATCAGGACCGGCAAATGGGAAAAAGTTGATGTGCTCCATTCCTTCGGCGAAGTTGATGTATTTGATAACGCCGAGAGTGTCGAACATAGCCACGCAAGCCGAATTGTAGCCGTCGAGCATATATCCGATATTGTCGTTGAGCCATCTTTTGTCGCCCTCGCACATAGCCTGATAGCACTCGTCCCAAGCCGAGTTGTCGTGAACGATGTTGGTGTATTGGTGATAGGTAACGCTGAGAACTCGGTCGATAAGCATCTCCTTGTCTTTTTTAGACAGTTCGCGTACCGTATTCAGTTGCTTGTATTGAAAAATATAATAAAGTATAAGCGCTATTATCATAATTACCGCGCCTATTAGTGCCACTCGCAATATACCCGATTGTACAGTCTTGGAGTTCATATATTTAATTAAGAGGTTGAGTTCTATTTTTTCTTTTTTAATCACTCAAATATACAAAAAATAATCCAAGTTGTATTCGATTTTGGGATTTTTTTTGAAAAAATTTATTTCTCCACATTAATCACCACCATCTCGGGGCGGGCGGTGGTGCGGATGGGTGGGCCCCAGGTGCCGTAGCCGGCTGAAACGTAGTATTGCGTGTTGCCGCGGCGGTGCTGTCCAAACGAACATTCGTAGATGTGCGAGGTGAGGAAATTCAAGGGCCAGAGCTGTCCGTGGTGGGTGTGTCCCGAGAGCTGAAGGTCGATGCTGTTTTGCTCGGCTTCTTCAAGATTGTAGGGCTGATGGTCGATAACGATGGAGTAGTCGTTGCGGTTGATATTTTCTATAATGTCAGACAGTTGCTGGCGACCGCCTACACCTTTGTAATGAAATCGTGATGAGTGGTCTTCACGACCAACCAATGTAACTCCGAGGGGCAATTGTGCCAATGAGTCGCGCAGCACCGTAACGCCGTTTTTTTCAAGAAATTCGTCGGCAACAAAGGCATTGCCAATCCACTCGTGGTTGCCATTTACGGCAAAGACTCCGTAGCGTGTTTTTATTGTGCGGAGTATCGAGTCGGCGCGGCTTTGCAGCACGGGCTGAGGGTCGCCGTCAAAAAAGTCGCCTGCAATTACCACAAAATCAGCGTCTTCGGCGTTGATGCGGTTGGCAAGTCTGCTGAAATATCTGTCGCTGTTTACTACGCCTAAATGTATGTCGCTGAGTAATATGAATTTAAACTGACGCTCTATTAGCTTTTCAGTTTTGTATGTGATTTCTCGGCGTGTGGGATTCTTGGCGTTGAAATATCCTATGATGAGTATCAATGCGCACACTATTCCGCCTACTATGGCAAAAAGTTCCGCCTTGGTGTCACCGGGACGGTATCTAAATGTAAGCCAGTCTGCCTTGAATGTCAGGGCGTTGACTATTCTTGCAAAGTCTATCACGCTGAATATCAAAAACAGGTAAAGCGCGGCTGCGAGAAGCCAGTTGCCGGTGATGGTAAACGGGTAGGAGAGTGCAAGGTGGTTTCGTTGTAGGGCAAATCCCAAAAAGAAACTCGCGCACAACACTATATATAATATGCGCACCGCTATGCCCCAGCCGGTGTTGGCAAGCGGCATAGCGCAGCGCATACGCATATAGATGTAAAAACACGCTCCGATATAGAGCAATCCGAAGAATAATACTATAAACGGCATTTGTTTCATTATTAATGGTTTATTGAACGCCTTTCATCATCTTTTTGAGCATAGGGCAGAGGGCGAACAGCAAAATAGAAGCCGCGCCTGCCATCACTGCAAAGAGCGTGAAGAATTCTGTAAGGTTGGAAATCTCAAATCCGAGAAACGACTTAGCCTCGCCGTTTGCGCCCGGAAGCAATGTTGCCAATTTTCCAGCCATAATGTTAGATGCGGCGTTGCTCATAAACCATACACCCATCAA
>JAGCNK010000211.1 GCA_017645985.1 Bacteroidales bacterium
CTGCGACATCATCACAGCCGAGCATATGACCGCTATGAAAGACAAGGCAATTGTCTGCAACATAGGCCATTTCGACAACGAAATTCAAGTTTCCGACCTCGAAAAAATCAAAGGCATCAAAAAAATCAACATCAAACCTCAGGTAGACCAATACGTTTTCCCCGATGGACACTCGATAATCCTTCTCGCCGAAGGCCGTCTTGTAAACCTCGGATGCGCCACAGGTCACCCCTCGTTTGTAATGAGCAACTCGTTCACCAACCAAACCCTCGCGCAGTTGGATCTTTGGACCAAGAAATACGAGACAGGCGTTTACCGTCTGCCAAAGTATCTCGACGAGGAAGTTGCACGCCTCCACCTCGACCACGTAGGAGCAAAACTCACCAAACTTTCGCAAAAACAAGCCGACTACATCGGAGTTCACGTTGAAGGACCCTACAAGGCTGAGCATTACAGATATTAATCTACAATAGATACAACAAAAAAACGGATAGCAAACATTTGCTGTCCGTTTTTTTTATATTTCAACCGCAAAAATCAAATAACCATTTTTTAATTATATTCGTTAAAATAATTGCATTTGTAATACAAATGATATATATTTGCAATTTATTGTAGTACAATTAATCGTAAAAATTATGGCAACAGCAGCAATCAGAAAACCCGTATCATTTAGATTAAAAGCCGACCTTATAGAAGAACTCAAAATTAAGGCTACCCGCGCCAACCGTTCGTTAAATAATTATGTTGAGAGTGTACTTCTCGATGATGTATACGATGAGCCAAACGAAGTAACCAAAGCGGCTATTGAAGAAGTAATGTCGGGTAAAAACCCTTCAAAAGAGTACACCAATATTGACGAAATGTTCAACGAGATACTAAACGAAGCATAATGAAGATTATTAAAACATCTACCCAATTCCGCAAGGACTTGAAACGTTACAAACACAAACCGTTGAAATTACAAGCCTTGAAACAAATATTGGAAATGCTTGAATATGAAAAACCTATTCCATCAGAATGCCATCCCCATATGCTCAAAGGAGAATACAAAGGATGTATGGAATGCCATATAGAAGATGATTTCTTGATTATTTGGTTCGACGAAAAAAATAACGTAATTGAATTAGTTCGTTTAGGCACTCACTCTGAACTATTTAAGAATAATTAAACCTATGCACTGCAACAATTTAGACGAAGTACGCGCAAACATCGACCGGATAGATAGCGCAATAATAGCCCTCATAGCCGAAAGGGGCGAATATGTGGCTCAGGCAGCCGCTTTCAAAAAAAACGAGGAAGGCGTTAAAGACTCATCACGAGTAGAAAAGGTAATTCAAAAAGTGCGTTCCAAAGCCGAAACACTTGGCGCAGACCCCGATATGGTAGAAAAACTCTACCGACAAATGATAGCATCGTTTATCAAAAAAGAAATGGCAGAGTTTAACGGGAACAAACCGATAACCCTCTTAGACAATATCCACCGCATTTTTACCACACCTATGGGTGCACAGCGTATTGCCAAAAACCTTTTGCTACCAGCCGACACCGACCCTGTGGAATATTGCAAACAAAAAATTCAATCGCCCCAATGCACCATTACCCGCAACGGCAAAAACTATTACTGCACCATCGACGGCATTACAATCACAGTTAACGCTAAGAGTTACACGATTATAACTGCGCATAAAATGTAAATTATATGACCACCATCTACCATCCCCCCTACCCTTTCACCCCACTTCTCCTATCTTCCGATGGAGAAGTACTTATAGGTCTGCACTTTATGCATTCAGGCGAGAAGAAGATAGTAGAACAAGGCTGCAATTTACCTATATTAAAAGATGTAACCAGGTGGTTAGATGTTTATTTTTCAGGAAAAAAGCCTGATTTCACCCCAGAATATCGGATTGATAATGCAACGCCTTTTCGCAGAGAAGTTTTGGATATTTTGCTCACTATTCCTTATGGCGAGACCATCACTTATGGCGAAATAGCCGCTCAAATTGCTAAAAATCATAATGTTGACAAAATGTCGGCGCAGGCTGTGGGCGGGGCTGTGGGGTGGAATCCTATTGGGATAATCGTTCCCTGCCACAGGGTTTTAGGCGTGGGCAAAAAACTTACAGGCTACGGTGGAGGTATACCAAACCAGATAGGGCTGTTGAAGATTGAGGGTATTGAGTTTGCGTGATTGAGGGGATTGAGATGTAAAATATGCACGTATATAGGCACAAAAAAAGCACCGCTAAGAAAGCGGTGCTTTTTCTATTTCTTAATGGTGACCCCGGCGGGACTCAAACCCACGACCTTAGGAACCGGAATCCTACGTTCTATTCAACTAAACTACGGGGCCGCTATGTTAGTCGCTCTTGCGCTCTACAAGCGTGATAGGCAATTTGAGACATTCTTGGTAACCCGAACCCTCGTCGTACATATCCTCGTCGTAGGTTTCGTAGCACCAGCTAATATGGATGTCGCTGCCGCTGAGCTGCAATTGCTCAAGCCGCACCAAAAGTTCGTATACCACCTTGTTAGATGCCGAACTGAGTATCGAAAACTCAAACTCGATGTTCACAGGACCTTTGCACGCAGCCACGGTGGAGAGTATCTTCTCTACAACGGGCGTGTAAAACTCAACCGCATTTTCTGGAAAAGATGGTCCGGTGATGTTGATATAGTTCTTGCTACCATCGATAAGCACCGAAGGGGTGTCGTCAGTAGCTTCTATTGACAATGTGTTTTCGTTGTTTTCCATTAGCAATGCCTTCCTATTGGTTAAAAATGTAGAATAACTACGTTTAGTTTCAATTTGCAAATATAAAAAAAATTAATGATTAGTGTATACAGTTTCGAGAATTATTTTTGCAATAATTTCAAAACGTTGATTGTCAATATCTTGTAAATTATCATTTTGTACATCTTCCGTGTCGGGAAAAGAGATGGTTGTTCCTGCCAGATTAAAGGATTTTACACCCGCCACCACGCTCACAATGGTGTTGTCGCCATAAAAAGGATTTGCAATAACGTCGGGAAACAGCTCTTCAGCACCGAAAAGCGGCGCAAGGCTGCGGGCAAAATAAAAATGTTTGGAGGCAAAATGGTTTGAGTTTCCGTCGATGGCAAACACCGTTCCCTTGGTGGCGGGATGCGAAACGGATATTCCATATTGATAATCAGAGGTTTCTTCCTTATGACGCGCTGCCCACGCCTGCGAACCAAGGCAGTGGCGAAGATGAGCGTTGACACCGTTGGTGCGGTTAAAGGCATAGCGTCCGTCGAACAAAACGATGTCGACACCTACTCCCGGATCGTGACTGGCTATATAATGCGAGAGCGACATCAGCAATGCCGCACCCGAGGCGCAGTCTGTGGTGTCGCCCGACTTTGGATTCTGGTCGTAGTTGGCAAAAAGAAGAACACGCTGGCGGTAGTCGGGATAAAACTTGCACACTATATTATAAAGTGTAACTCTGTCGGTTGACGAAATGTCCATCGCCTCGGGTTCAACCGAAACGCTGCCTCCAGCGGCTGTGAGGTAGGCGCTGATATAGTCTTTGGAGGCGGAAAGGCTCTCCGTACCGCTGAAACGGCGTTCAAAACGGCTGATACTGTCGGCAATCTCCATAGCCACATTGCTGTAGCTGTCGAGCTTGACAGGCACAGGGGCGCATCCCACACTGTACAAAACCGAGAGAATTAAGACAAATCGCAATAAGTGTTTCATAATAAGCCATTAAAACAGCGAAAGCTGCACATCGTCGTCGTTGAACGAGGTGAGGTTCTTACCCAGATGCTTGTAGGCAAAGGGAGTAACCTCACGACCGCGCGGAGTGCGTTTCAAAAGTCCTTCCATAATCAGATACGGCTCGTAAACCTCCTCGATAGTGCCGCTGTCTTCGCCCACGGCTGTGGCAATGGTGTTGAGTCCCACAGGACCGCCCTGAAACTTGTCGATAATGGTGCAGAGAATCTTGTTGTCCATCTCGTCGAGACCGAGCGAATCTATGTTGAGGTTGTCCAAAGCGTATTTGGTTATCTCCAAATCAATCAGGCCGTTGCCCTTCACCTGAGCAAAATCCCTCACACGGCGCAGCAGCGAATTGGCAATACGCGGAGTGCCACGGCTTCGCGAGGCTATCTCTCCGGCGGCTGGCTGGTCTATTTCCACATTCAATATCTTGGCGGCACGCATCACAATCCGTGTAAGCACCTCGATATCATAATATTCGAGCAGAAGGTTAATACCAAAACGGGCACGCAACGGAGCGGTGAGCAATCCCGCACGTGTGGTAGCGCCCACAAGCGTAAAGGGGTTGAGGGTCAATTGCACCGAACGTGCCGCAGGACCTTTGTCTATCACAATATCAATCTTGTAATCCTCCATAGCCGAATAGAGATATTCCTCCACCACGGGACTAAGGCGGTGAATCTCGTCGATAAACAGCACGTCGCGGCTGTCGAGGTTGGTAAGCAGTCCGGCAAGGTCGCCAGGCTTGTCGAGCACAGGGCCGGAGGTGGTTTTCATTCCCACGCCGAGCTCGTTGGCTATGATATTAGAAAGTGTGGTCTTGCCCAGACCGGGAGGGCCGTGAAAAAGCACATGGTCGAGTGCCTCGCCGCGCATCTTTGCCGCCTTCACAAACACCTCGAGGTTTTCACGGAGCTTTTTCTGACCGTTGAAATCGTCGAAAGTAAGCGGACGGAGCTTGCGTTCAAACTCCTTCTCTTTTTCAGATATGTTGTTGATTGCTCTGATGTCCATAATGGTAAAGTAATTGTTACAAAAATAGAAAAAAAAGTTGTAACGCCACCAAACTACGGCTATTTTTTTGAATAATTACCCTACCGACTCACCTTTATAAATAGACGCTATTTCGGCAACCACCTGATCGATGGGCTGATAGCCTGCCAAAAGAGTGTTGAGGCTCTTTTCGTTGCTGTACAGACGGAAGTCGAGCAAAAGGCGGATATAGTCATCGTTGAGACGGGGATTCTTTTTGGAAAAAAGATACCTTAAACGGTAGAAAGCCTTGAATATCAGAAGAATAAATTTTGACGCATTTAAATAAGGACGCTTAACGCCCAAAGTGTCGGCAATCATAAACAGCAGTTCGGCAAAGCTCATGCACTGCGACGAAACTATGAACCTCTCCTTATTGATACGCTGCTTGGTAAGCGAAAGCACGCTGCGAACCACATCCTTGACGCCCACAAAACCTGTAACGCCCTTGGTGTAGAAGGTGAACCCTTGCGAAATGCGGCGGAAAATAGCGGAACTGTCTTTGTACCAGTCGCCAGGACCGAGAATAAAACCGGCATTGATGATAGAGCCGTTTAAGCCCTCCTCAAACGCACGCCAAACTTCCAAATCGGTTTGAAACGACGCCTGAGAATATGCCGAATAGTTGATTTTTGGGTCGCGGGCACTTGTTTCGGTAATTTCGCGATACTCGGGTTCGTCGCCCAGGGCATACACGTTGCTCACGTGGCAGAAATACTTGACGCCTGCCTCACGGGCGCAGTCCACAAGAATGGCGGTGGCGCGTACCGAATCGCCCAGCATATCGTCGCTCTTGTTGAGACCGAAATAAACGGGAATAGAGCAGTTGATCACGATGTCGATGTCTTGCAATGTCTCCATCATAAGATCGTGGTCAAACGGGTCGCCGTCAACCCAGTCAATTTCGTCGTAAAGATTGTCGCTATCAGAGAAATAGTACCCCATAATCTTCTTAAAGCGGAGCATATCGCTTTTGTCAGACTTTACTGCGCGTACTTGAAGTCCCTTTTGCAGAAGGGTGCATATTGTATGCGCGCCTAATATGTTGGTTGAGCCGATTACGAGATACATTGCGGTTCGTTTTAACGCTCTGTAAAAGTAAGGCTTAAAAGTTAATACAATAGTGCCTTAAATTGAACTTATTATTAAGAAATGAATTGTATTTTTCACGTTAAATACAACTAAAAACCTTAACTTTGAGCCGTGAATAATAAAACAATATGGAACTGCTGAAAATTGCTGGAAGTTTAATATTATCACTGATAATCAGTCTTTTGACTATTCCGTCGATAGTACGTGTGGCCAAGAGCAAGCGTCTGTGCGAGAAACCCCACGACCGCCATATACACCATGGCAGCGTGCCCACGCTCGGCGGATGCGCAATTTTCGGCGCGTTTCTCACCACGCTTTTCATCTTTGCGGGCAACAGCGCATGCTTCATTCCCTACTTTGCGGCGGCGTGCATCATCCTCTTCTTCACTGGCATCAAAGACGACATTCTTATAATAGCCCCCATCACCAAACTGGCGGGACAGATAGCGGCAGCCCTGGTGCTGTGCGGCGCGGGCGACATCAGAATCACAAGCATGCAGGGACTGTTCAACATTCAAGAGCTGCCATACGTTCCCAGCCTGATAGTGTCTATCGTGCTTGTGGTGGCCATCATCAACGCTTTCAACCTTATCGACGGCATCGACGGACTTGCGGGACTGCTCAGCGTAGTATCCACGCTATTGTTTTCGGTATGGTTCTGGGGCGAAGGCAACGAGGCTGTGTGCATAGCGTCGGCAAGTTTTGTGGGCGCGGTGATAGGTTTCTTGCGCTACAATCTGTTTTCTAAATCGAACAAGATATTTATGGGCGACACAGGGGCACAGATTGTGGGTCTGTTCTGCGTTTTTCTCGCCATCATGTTTATCGAAGGCAACAACACAGTAAGCGCCAAGGATATAATAATAGGTTCACCGGCGGTGGCTTTCGCTATTATGGCGGTGCCCACATTCGACGTGCTAAGGGTAATGTTCCTCCGAATCGTTCTCAAACGTCCTATTTTCCAGCCCGACAACATTCACATACACTACAAGCTGCTGGAACTCGGATTGTCGCACATCAAGGCGGACTTGATATTGGCAGTGTTCAACATTTTGTTCGCAATAGCGGTGTACATAGCAGCCAAATGCATATACATCAACCGTTTAGGACTGATAATGATATTGGTGCTGATGGTGGCGTTCCATATTCCGCAGTTAATAATCAACCATCGACGCAAAAAACTCAAACAATGAAAAGATTACTCACGATATTGCTCCTAGTATGCTCTGCGGCACTTCTCTATGCCCAGGACGGCTATCGCTACGACTTGCTCACCCAAAAATCTTTTCATTCGGCTCTTTATCCATACTACGACACTGTCACCAACGTAAGAACCAACGGCTATCAGGTTGACTTCTATCCGCTTATCAACCTTGCGGCAGGCGTGGGCGACAATGCCGGCCACGAAATATATTCTGCCAACGGCGGTGTGGAGATTAAGGCCGAAATACCCAAGTTCACAGTTAGTTACAAAATCTACGGAGGCATATCGCGATATTGCGACTATTTTGCCGCACTTTCCGACAGTCTCAACTATATTCCAGCAGGTGGAGGTTTCAAAAAGAAAGGCGACACATATTTTTCGCTTTACCACGATTTCAACATTACCTACCACTTGGCAGACTATCTTAAATTGTCGGCAGGAAAGGGTCACAAGGCCGTGGGCGACGGCTACCGCTCGCTGATTTTGGGAAGAAACAACAGCGGAATGTACTATTTCGACATAATTGCAGGCGAGGGCGGATTCAGATACATTTTTTCGGTAAACACTGCCAAGAGCCTCGATACAGAATCGGGCAGCGCACGCACCAAATATCTTGTATATCACACCATTAGCTGGAACATCACCAACTATCTCAATATCGGAGGATTTGAGGCGGTAAACATCGTGCGTCGCGATTCTTTGGGCAACAGCCGCTTTATCGACCTTCATTACCTCAACCCCGTGGTATTTTTCCGCCCGGTAGAATATGCCCTCGGTTCGCCCGACAATGTGCTGATGGGCGTTTTTGGCAAGGTTCGCTACTACAAGAAAAACATTCTCTACGCCCAGGTGGTGCTCGACGAATACAACTCCACATTTCTCAAAGGCGGCAGCGACTGGTGGGCAAACAAATTTGCGGTGCAGGCCGGCGCACGTGGCGAGGTTTTCAACCGTCTGCAATAC
>JAGCNK010000212.1 GCA_017645985.1 Bacteroidales bacterium
AGCCACCGGCGCGGACGTGTCGTTTGCCGCCCCCCTCACTTTCGACAGCAAGGTAGACAAGGGCACTGTTTGCATACGCGACATGTTTAAGCTGTACAAGTTTGAAAACCTTCTCTATACTGTGCAACTCACAGGAAAAGAAATACTTGACTATCTGGAATACTCTTACGGATCGTGGTTCAACACAATGAGCGACCGCAAAGACCATCTTGTGCTTTTTGAGGTAGACGAGCGTGGCAACGGACGCACGGCTGGCAAGTTTTACAACTACTCGTCGGCTTCGGGCATCAACTACACCGTGGACCTGACCAAGCCTGCCGGCGAAAAAATAGCCATCCAGGGCTTTACCGACGGACGCGCCTTCGAGCTTGACAAAACCTACAAGGTGGCTATCAACTCGTACCGAGGCAACGGCGGCGGCGGTCACCTTACCGACGGATCAGGAATTAGCCACGACGACCTCTTGAAACGCATTATTTCATCCACCGACAAAGACCTCCGCTACATCATCATGCAGCACATAGAGGCTATGCGGATAGTTTCGCCCAAAGCCAAGGGCAATTGGAAAGCCGTCCCACAAGATTTTTGGATCCGGGGACGGAAAAAAGATTATCAGATAATGTACGATAATTAAGCCGGCTATTTCTTCAAATAGTCGTCGAAGTACCTCTGTATCTTCTGATACAGATGCACACGGTCGTGTCCGTACACGTTGTGCTCATGTCCGGGATAGACAAAATAGTCGAGTATCACATCCTCCTCGATAGAGCTTTGGAGCAGGGCAAGGCTGTTTTGCCAAACCACGGTGCGGTCTTCGTTGTCATGTATCACCAAAAGGCGTCCCTGAAGGTTGCCTATCTTGTTTACCACTGCCGAGTTTAAATATCCTTCGGGGTTTTCGGCGGGAGTGTCCATATATCGCTCGCCGTACATCACCTCGTAATACTGCCAGTCGCACACAGGTCCGCCAGCCACTCCGGCTCTGAACACTTCGGGATATGTGGTCATAAGATTGATAGTCATGAATCCTCCGTAGCTCCAGCCCTGCACGCCGATACGGCCTTTGTCGACATAGCTCAACGATTGCAGATATTTAACGCCCTCCATCTGGTCGAGCATCTCCAGTTCGCCAAGCTGACGGTGAATGCAGTGTTCATATTCACGTCCACGGAACTCTGTGCCACGGTTGTCCATAGAGAAGACGATGTAGCCCTGCTGCGCAAAATAAAGTTGCCAAGGGCTTGCACCGTATAGCCAGCTGGCGTCAACCATCTGACTGTGAGGACCTCCGTAAACATAGTCGATAACAGGATAGGTCTTGGTAGAGTCAAAGTCGGGCGGCAGAATAAGGCGTCCCGAAAGAGGGAACTTGCCGTCGGCGCTTTTGAGGTTTACAAGACGTATTTGGGGCATCTTGAAGTCAGAATAAGGATTTTCGGTCTGCTTGAGCACCTCCACTTCGGTACCGTCTGATTTGCAGAGAGTGCATTTCAACGCCATTGTGGGCGCGGTATACACGTCGATAAACTGTGTGAGCTGCTTGTTGAAACTTGCGTAGTGCACGCCGAGACCCTTGGTAAGGCAGGTGAACTTGCCTTTGAGATCCACCTTGCAGATGTCGCGGTAGAGATAGCCCTTGTGGTTGGAACGGAAATATACATTGCCGTTGGCCACGCCGTACAAGTCGGTAACGCAATAGTTGCCCTTGGTAAGCTGGGTGCATTTGCCGTTGTCTATATTATAAAGGTATAGGTGCTTGAAACCATCGCGCTCGCTTATCCATACAAACTGCTTGTTGTCAACAAAATAGGGAGGAGTACAAGGTTCCACCCACTCGTTGTTCTGCTCCTCAAAGAGGGTCTTTACCAAAGAGCCGTCGGCAGAGCTGTACATATTCATCCACATATGGTTCTGCTCGCGGTTGATTTCAGCCACAAGTATATACTTGTCGTCGTTGCTCCAGGCTATGTTGGTGAAATACCTGTTGACCGGCGATGCTGTTTTAAGATAAACAGTCGACTTGGCGGCAAGGTCGTAAACACCCACGCTCACCTCGTGACTGATTTCGCCCGCCATAGGATAGCGGAAAGGTTTCTCCTGGGCTATGCGTGTGGTGATGTCCACTTCGGGATATTCTGCCACCATGCTTTCGTCCATCTTGTAAAAAGCCATCTTCTTGCCCGACTGCGACCAGAAAATGCCCTTGGTGATGCCGAACTCCTCGCGGTGAACGGCTGTGCCGTACACTATGCCACGACCCTTGCGGGGGTTGACAGTGAAGTTGCCCTGGCTGTTGCAGATATAGATGTCGCCCTCCTCGGTATACGACACGTTGCGGTCGCCGGGTGCGTATTCAAAATCTGCCATAATCTGCGTGATGGAATCACGGACGGTGTTATTCACTAAATCTACATAGTATAGCGAGTTAGACTCGTAAGCGTAAACCGACACGCAGTTTTTGTCGATCCACGCCGAAATGAAGCCCATCTTCGGTTTTCCGTTCTGGGCAAGCACACGGTTGATGTCGTCGGTTTTCGACTCTGAATAGTCGTTGCTTACAAACTGTCCCGTGGTGTGGTCGAAATATCCGCAAAACGACGACGGACGATACTGGCGATAGTCGTTGCCGCCGGGAACAGTGTTTTCTAATGTGAATTCTTGCTGAGCAAATGCCGCGCCCGATAACGACGCAGCCAAACAAACTGGTAAAATATATCTCTTCATAATCAAACTATTAATCACAAAATCCTTTCAACATAGAAATTTCCTCCGCCCAGAGCAGCTCGTCGGGGGTTTCGAGGATAAGCGGAATGCGGTTGAACCGTGCATCCTCCATTATCCACTGGAATGTCTTGCGGCCGATGCATCCGCTGCCGATAGATGCGTGACGGTCGACACGTGAGCCGACGGGTTTCATAGCGTCGTTCAGGTGCATGCCGCGCAGATATTTGAATCCCACAGTCTGGTCAAACTCGTCCCAAATGCGTTCAAACTCGTATTTGTCGGCAAGGTTGTAACCGGCGGCAAAAGCGTGACAGGTGTCGATGCACACTCCTACCCTATCTTTGTTGTCCACACGGTCGATGATGTGGCGCAGATGTGCGAACGAGAAACCGAGGTTTGTGCCTTGTCCTGCAGTGTTTTCGATTACCGCCACCACGTTGTCGGTCTTGCTGATGGCTATATTGATAGATTCGGCTATGCGGTCGAGACATTCCGTCTCTGATATTTTTTTCAAATGGCTGCCGGGATGAAAGTTGAGCAGTTTTAATCCGAGCTGCTCGCAACGCTCCATCTCGTGAATAAACGACTGGCGCGACTTTTGGAGACCCTCCTCCTCGGGACTTCCCAAGTTGATAAGGTAACTGTCGTGCGGAAGTATCTGGTCTGGCGTGTAGCCAAGTTTTTTGCAGTTCTCTTTAAACTCTTCTATCTCGCTGCTGGTCAGTTCTTTGGAAAACCATTGCCTTTGGTTCTTGGTAAAAAGCGCAAATGCCGTAGCACCTATCGCCTTGGCATTTACGGGTGCGTTCTGAACGCCGCCCGATGCACTTACATGAGCTCCTATATATTTATCCATGGTGTCTTAGTTTAGCACCGCAATATTGCGAAAAATTATCCGCCTAAAAAAATTTTTTATTTAGAAACTTGCTCGGCCTCCCACTCGATAATGGATTTACGGCGTTTGCGTATTATCACAAAGGTAATCAACACTGTGATAACCAGCGCGATAATGCTTGCCCACATAAACAGCGAGTCGGGATTGAATATTTCCACTCCGGCAGCGGTTTTTACCGAATCGCAAAGGTTCTTGATGCCGAGAATGAGCGTTACCCACGTAACTGCCGCCATCATAAAGTTTGAGAACTGTCCGTTGAGATGATCCTTGCCCATCACCTTGGCGTTGTTGATAACAGTGAAGAGGAACACGCACACAAACGGAAGAATCAATCCGTTGAAAGCCTGCGCCATAACAATTGCGGGAACGGGCTTAACCTGCAAGAATCCGAGGATAACTCCCACTGCCAAAACCATATAGGCAACCCATTGATAAGAATGAGGCTTTGTTGGCGTGCCGTCGGGATTCTTTTTCTCAAATATGCTGCGTGCGGTAAGCGTAGACACCAACGACGATGTGATGGCACTTGTGAAACCGGCTGCAAACATACCGAAACCAAAGATATATCCTGCCCACTGTCCTATCTGATTGGCAAGTGTCTCAGTAAGACGGAGATACGAAAATTCCATATTCTCAACCACTTCGGGAGTAAGTCCGCGGGTCATCTGCGTGCCAACAACCAAGATCGCCATCGAGATAATACCGCCGAGAATTACCGAAACAGCAATTCCCACACGCATATCGCGCACTGTGGTATCTTTTGTTACAACGTTGGAACCCAGGAAAAGGTCGTAAGGCACTACTGTTGTGCCAATTAACCCAAGCACAAGCAATCCCGC
>JAGCNK010000213.1 GCA_017645985.1 Bacteroidales bacterium
CGCCACTTCGTTGGCAGCGTTCATGGCGCAGGCAAGGTTTCCACCACGACGAGCGGCTTCCATAGCGAGAGCAAGGTTTCTGAAAACGTTGAGGTCGGGTTTCTCGAATGTCAGGCTTTTGAGCAGAAAGAAATCCACACGTGGGAATGTGCTTTGAAGCCTTTCGGGATAGCCAATGGCAAACTGGATGGGCAAACGCATGTCGGGCACTCCGAGCTGGAATTTTACCGAGCCGTCAACAAACTGCACGCCCGAGTGAACTATGCTCTGCGGATGCACAAGCACTTCTATCTTGTCGACAGGCACGTTGAAAAGGTGCATTGCCTCAATGGTTTCCAATCCTTTGTTCATCAGCGATGCCGAGTCGATGGTCACTTTTGCGCCCATGTTCCAATTGGGGTGCTTAAGAGCCTGCTCTTTTTTCACTTTGGCAAGAAACTCGTGGTTTTTGCCACGGAATGGTCCGCCCGATGCGGTGAGGAGAATTTTTTCCACCTCGTTGTCGCCTTCGCCCACAAGCGATTGGAAGATAGCAGAATGTTCGCTGTCGACGGGTAGGATAGGTACGTGGTTTTCCAACGCCTCGCGGATAACGATGCTGCCCGCCGCCACGAGGGTCTCCTTGTTGGCAAGTGCGATGGGCTTTTTGTGGCGTATGGCGTTGACAGTGGGTATGAGTCCCGAATAGCCTACCATAGCAGCCACCACCATGTCCACGGTGTCGAACTCCACAACGTCGGAAATCGACTTGCTGCCGGTGAACACCTTCACAGGATAATCCTTGAGTGCGTCGCGTGTGAGCTGGTATTTTGATTCGTCGGCAATAACTACTGCGTTTGGCTGAAATTTGATAGCCTGCTGCACCAGAAGTTCCCAGTTGGAACCTGCTGTAAGTATCTCGGCCTCAAACTTGTCGGGATTGCGTTCAATCACGTCCAAGGTCTGAGTGCCTATACTGCCGGTAGAGCCTAAAATTGCTATTCTTCGTTTCATTGCGGGAATATTATATAGTCTTCGGGATTGACGGGTATACCGTCGTGCCATATTTCAAAGTGCAGGTGAGTGCCAGAGGTGAACTCGCCCGAATTGCCGATGATGGCAATGGGGTCGCCTGCCTGAACCTTGTCACCGACCTTCTTGAGCAGCACTGAGTTGTGCTTGTAGATGGATATGAGGTTGTCGTCGTGCTGAATTTGAATGATGTTGCCGGTTTCGATGGTCCAAGTGGCAAGTATCACAGTGCCGGCGAGTGTGGCAAGTATCGGTTCGTCTTCTTTAGCGGCGATGTCGATACCCAGGTGCTTCTTCTCAGGGTTGAACTTGGATGTCATAGTGCCGTGCACAGGCATAAAGAAGTTGTGCTTTTTGTATTTGTCCTTGCCTGTGGCGTTGATGAGGGCGAGAGTCTGCTGGGTTTCCTCCTCGATGAGGGTGCGCACAATGCTGTCATGCTTTGTTTTGGTAAAGTCGGCGTGCTGACGCTCTATCGTGGTGGTGTCTTCCTTCTCGTCGTACTCGTCGAAGTTGCGGCCGTCCATGATGTTGCGGATCTTGGCGAAATACTCCTCGCGCTGCGAAAGCACACGGTTTATGCTGTCCATCCGGGTGGCGTTTTCGGTGAGCGCCCATTTCATCTGCTCGTCTTCCTTCTTTGGCAGGAACGAGTTGAGGGGCGTGTAGATAAACAGCAGCGCGGTAAGCAGGGCTATCACTATCACTAGAATGCCTGCGTATGCCACAATGTTGAGCATATTTACACGAAACGACGTTGTCTCATGCAGCGTGGTCTCGTTGTAGAGTATTATCTTGTAGGTGTCTCGTTGTTTTTTTTCTTTTGCCATGTTGCGATGATTTTGTGCGCAAAGGTAGTTAATAAATTCTTAAAACGGAATTATTTTTTTTCCTTACTTGACACTGTCCTTTAAGTAACTGGTGTAACTTGCGGATATTCCGTCGCTTAACTCAATACTGTATTTCCATCCTAATTTTTCAAGTTTGGATACGTCGAGCAGTTTTTGCGGAGTGCCGTTGGGTTTTTCGGAGTTCCAAACCACCTTGCCGGTGAATCCTACGGTTTTTTGTACCATAGATGCCAGCTCGGCTATGGTGAGGTCTTTGCCTGTGCCTATATTAATATGTGTGTTGCGAACTTCGGTTTTGGTGTAGGGAACGCTGAAGTCCTTGATGTTGAACTGTTTGCTGAGTATGTCGCTGAAATCTACGTTCTCCATAAGGAAAACGCACGCTTCGCCGAGGTCTTGCGAGTGGAGAAACTCTCTGCGTGGCGATCCGTCGCCCCAGAGTTCCACTGTGGCGTCTGCGCCTGTGCCCGAAATGCCGTATTTTTTGATGATTTCTAACTGACGGGGTAGGGGAGAAGCTCCGCTCACGCCTTCGATGGAACGGCGGTCGAGATCGTTTTTGAGTCCCTCCATATCGTTGTTTTCCAAACATTTGGCAAGGTGAAACTTGCGAATCATAGCGGGCAATACGTGCGACGTTTCAAGATTGTAGTTGTCGTTGGGTCCGTAGAGGTTGGTGGGCATTACGGAGATGAAGTTGGTGCCATATTGCAGGTTGTAGCTTTCGCAGAGCTTTATGCCAGCTATCTTGCTTAGGGCGTATGGCTCGTTGGTGTATTCTAATTCGGATGTGAGGAGCACGTCTTCGGTCATAGGCTGCGGAGGATTCTTGGGGTAGATACAGCTTGAACCGAGGAAGAGCAGTTTCTTAGCTCCGTATTTGTATGCCGAATTGATGATGTTGGTCTCTATCATCAGGTTCTGATAGATGAAGTCGGCACGGTAGGTGAGGTTGGCAATGATGCCTCCCACGTGTGCGGCAGACTGGAAAACATATTCGGGTCGCTCTTTTTCAAAAAAAGCCTCCACAGTTTTGGTGTCGATGAGGTCGTACTGCGCGTGCGGTGTGAAAACCAGATTGTTGTATCCGCGTTTGCGGAGTGCTGCTGTGATGGCGCTGCCTACTAATCCTCTGTTGCCGGCAACGTATATTTTGCTGTCTTTGTTCATTATTCGAAATAATTAAGGGTTTTGAAACCGCCCTGGTGAAGGTAGCGGTCTTTTTTCATAAGTTTGAGGTCGGAGTTCACCATTTCGGCGCAGAGTTTCTGCAGGTCGTATTCCGGCTTCCATCCAAGTTCGGTGCGTGCCTTGGTGCTGTCGCCAATGAGCAGGTCTACCTCGGTGGGACGGAAATATTTCGGGTCTACTTTTACAACCACGTCGCCTACGTGCACCTGTTCTTTGATGTCGCGGTATTTGGGGTCGTCGCTTATGCTGTCTACGATGCCTATTTCGTTCACGCCCTCACCTTTAAATATTACAGACACACCCGTCTCGGCAAAAGCCATACGTACAAACTCGCGAACTTCGGTGGTAACTCCTGTGGCTATCACAAAATCGTCGGGCTTGTTGTGCTGGAGAATCATCCACATAGCCTTCACATAGTCTTTGGCGTGTCCCCAGTCGCGTTTGCTGCTCAGGTTGCCAAGATAGATTTCTTTCTGCATGCCGAGAGCTATGCGTGCTACGGCGCGGGTGATTTTGCGTGTTACGAAAGTCTCGCCTCTGATTGGCGACTCGTGGTTAAACAGTATACCGTTGGATGCGAATATGTTGTAGGCCTCGCGGTAGTTTACCATTATCCAGTATGCGTAAAGTTTGGCGGCGGCGTATGGCGAGCGGGGATAGAATGGAGTCTTCTCGTTTTGTGGCACTGCCTGCACCTTGCCAAAAAGTTCTGATGTGGATGCCTGGTAAATGCGTGTGGTCTTTTCCATTCCGAGAATGCGTATTGCCTCTAGTAGGCGCAGTGTGCCAATGCCGTCGGCGTTGGCGGTATATTCGGGGGTGTCGAAACTTACTGCCACGTGGCTCATGGCTGCAAGGTTGTATATCTCGTCGGGCTTAACCTCCTGAACTATTCTGATGAGGTTGGTGCTGTCGGTGAGGTCGCCGTAGTGAAGCTGGAACATGCGGTTCTCCTCGTGTGGGTCTTGGTATAGATGGTCGATACGGTCGGTGTTGAAAAGCGAGCTGCGGCGTTTAACTCCGTGAACTTTGTATCCTTTTTTAAGTAAGAACTCGGCTAAATATGCGCCATCCTGGCCTGTTATGCCCGTTATAAGTGCTGTCTTCATCTTTATAAAAAAAATTAAATAATCATTTTGCCGCAAATTTACAGAAATGTGTTTATATTTGCAACAAATTGAAAAACTACAAAGGTCAGGAAAATATACAAGGAATCAAAAAATGGAACAAACAGAAAACTCGCGTCCGTCCGCAAAAAAATTCTACCGGCGCAAATTAATGATGTCAACTCTTTCGACTACGCTGTGCATCGCTTTGGTGCTTTATATGTCGGGATTGTTGTGTATGCTGCTGTTCAACACTCAGAATATCAGCGATATGTTTCGTAGCAATATCAAACTCACCATCACCCTCAACGACAACCGCAGCCTGGCGGAGATAGAGCAGTTTAGAAAAACGCTCGCCACATATCCTTTTGTGCGCGAAAGCCATTTTATTTCAAAGGAGACTGCCGCCGACGAACTCAAGGAGGATCTCGGCGAGGACTTTGTGGCTATTCTCGACGGCAACAACCCGCTGCTGTCGCGTATCGAGGTGAAACTTGCCGACAAATACTCATCTGTGGACAGCATCCGCTCGCTGGGCAAAATTCTCAAAAAAAATCCAGTGGTCGACGAGGTGAATTTTCCTCACAATGTGTGGCGCAACACCACTTCGGTGCTCACCAAGTTTGCCTCTATTGTGTTTGTGGTAAGCGCAATACTGCTGGTTATCACCATTATCTTTATCAGCAACACGGTGCGCCTTCAGATGTCGGGCAACAGGTTCGACATTCGCACAGCCAAGCTCATCGGCGCCACCAACTGGAACATCAGCCGTCCGTATCTCAAGAGGGCGCTTGTTCAGGCTATCGTGTCGGTGGTTATTGCTATCATTGGTCTATCTCTTACTATAAGGTATATACAGAAGATTGTTGACGGAGTGGCTACCATTTCGGCTTTTCCTGCCACATTGGGAATGATGGTGCTCGCAGGTCTGCTGCTCTGCCTGGTCACCACTTGGTTTTACACCCGCAAATACATTATGGCCGACGAAGACGAACTTTATTATTAACAAAATAGCAATATGAAATACGCATTAGTAACAGGCGGCAGCCGCGGACTCGGACGCGCTATCTGCATCAAACTCGCAAGCCAGGGATACAAGGTGCTTATCAACTACGTATCTAACCAGGCCAAAGCCGAGGAGACCCTCCAACTGACCAAGGAGGCCGGTCAGGAAGGCGAACTTATCAAATTTGACGTGGCTAACTACGACGAAACCACCGCAGCCATCGAAAAATGGATGAACGACAACAAGGGCGAATATATCGACGTGCTTGTAAACAACGCCGGAATACGCAAGGACAACCTCCTGCCCCTTATGCCCAAGGAAGACTGGGCTGCCGTTACCACTATTACTATCAACGGATTCTACAACGTTACCCGCGCGGTACTGCCCAAGATGGTGCGCAAAAAACACGGACGTATCATCAATATGGCTTCGGTGTCGGGCGTGATTGGCCTGCCCGGACAAACCAACTACTCGGCATCCAAGGGCGCGATCATCGCAGCCACCAAGGCTCTGTCAAAAGAGGTGGGAAAGAAGAATATCACTGTGAACGCTATCGCTCCCGGTTTTATCCGCACTGATATGACCGAAGGACTCCCCGAGGAGGAACTGGTTAAGACTATTTCGCTCGGACGATTTGGCGAACCCAACGAGGTGGCTGAGCTTGTATCGTTCCTCGCTTCTGACGCAGCAGCATACATCACCGGCGAATGCATTTCGATCACCGGCGGTCTGATGGGATAGCGGCTGATAAAAGTTTTTAGAGTTTTTCAGCGATGTCGTGAGCTGTGAGGTTGGCTATAAGCTGCACCGAATCTCTGTCGGTTACCTCCACGCCGTCGCTGAAATACTTAAACACCTCGCCGTCGATGTAGTATACCGCCTGCATATAGGTGGAGTCCACGTCGAACATCACCAGACGGTTCATAAACACCGGCTTGTGGTTGCGGATGTAGTAGTCGGCCGACACCATATTGCCCGAATCGGCAAGCATCGAAATCTTTACCATGTCGCCGTTGAGCGAGCATATCACCGCGTCGCCCGTCTGCGATTTCACACGCTCGATGTCAAACATATCGCCGTTCATACGTATCTCGTTTACATATTCGTCGATGCTGTCGAGCATGTTTTCGCTGTCGTACTGAGTTGTAGCTGTATGGTTGTCAACAGGCTTTGTACCGCTTGAGTCGTAGTGGTTGACTAAGTTGCCGCAGCCGGTTGTTAATGTCAGCATCACTGCTGCAACTGCCGTAATAGTTTTGTATTTTTCCATCGTTCCGTTCTTTTTGAGTATTGATTGTAATAATTTAAATTTGCAATTAGTTGATAATAATACACTTCAAACCAAGATATTGTACTTATATTGCCAGTGCAATATACAAAAAATAAATTAATCAGCAACAATTTGACACTAAAATTGTTTTTTATTTTCATTTTGATTTTTTGTTCAAAAAAATAGTAGCACCTTCGAAAAATCTTCGTATATTGCACCCGAATTTTTATATAGTATCTTAAACATGAAACCGTTAAATATTGCAATATTAGGTTGCGGCACAGTGGGCGGCGGTGTGGCAAAAATCCTCACCGAACAGAAAGACCTGCTTTCTAAACGCGCCGGCCGCGAAATCAACCTCAAGTATATTGCCGAACTTAATCCCCCTGCCGCCATCCAGCGCTTTGGACTCGACAAGAAATATTTCATTGGCGGAGGCTCAGAAGTTAGCCGCGAAGATGCCGGCAGAAATATTCAGAAAGTGCTTACCGATCCCGACATCGACGTAGTTGTGGAGACTATGGGCGGCACTTCCAACTTTGTTCACGACACATGTTTCGGCGTGGTTCACAATGGCAAAAACCTTGTGACAGCCAACAAGGCTCTGCTTGCCGAGCGTGGTGTGGATATTTTTCAGGAGGCTGAAAAACAAAATGTGAAAATCGGATACGAGGCTGCCGTTTGCGGCGCTATTCCTATTATAAAAGGTATCAAGGAGAGTTTCACCGGCGACATCATCAACGAGGTGTGCGGTATTTTCAACGGCACAAGCAACTATATCCTCACCCAGATGCAGCAGAAGGGTCTCGACTTTGACTCAGCTCTCAAACTTGCACAGCAGAACGGTTACGCCGAGGCTGACCCCACTCTCGATATCAACGGCGGCGACGCAAGCCACAAGCTTATCCTCCTGATCAAGCTTGCTTTCGGTATCGACGTGTCGATGGAGCAGCTGTCGCGCATTGGTATTCAGAATATTACAAAAAACGATATTGATTTCGCATCTGAAATCAACGCTTCTATCAAGCTTATCTGTATGGCCAAACGCGAGGGCAACCAGGTGTTTGCCACAGTACGTCCTATGGCTGTTAAGAACGACAACATTCTCTCGAGCGTAAACTTCGCTGTTAACGCTGTGAAACTCGAGGCTGAATATTCCAAGACTCATTTCTTTATCGGCAAGGGAGCAGGCAGCAGCGAGACCGCTATGTCGATTGTTTCCGACATCGTGTTCATTGCACGTCACGGACAGTCTGACCCTTACACCGAGAAGAACAATTTCTCTCTGGGTGACGCCAACAAAATTGAGTTCCCCTACCTGGTATCGTTCAAAACCAAGAACCTTCCCGGCACTACTGGCTTGATAACCACAGCCATCGGCAACCAGCAGATTAATATCGAAACAGTTAGCCACAACCGTTTTAGCGGTGCCACAGCCGATTTCTCTATTGAAACTGCGTCAAGCACCATTGAGCAGATTGAAAAAGCTATCGAAGAAATAAAATCTTTAAATAAAGACCTCTTATTGGAAGAACCCAAGGTGCTTCCGATATTGTTTTAATTAATATAGACAAAGGATATGGAGCAATCAGATTACAATTACTCAATGCCACCTAAGCCTGACAACAATTTAACGATTTCAATTATATCCGCTGTTCTTTGTCAGGTGTTTGGTATTATAGCGTTGCTTATGTCGATGCAATCTGATACTTGCTACCGTAATGGTGATTACGAAGGTGCCGTTCAGAAAGCCAAAAGTGCAAGAACTTTTGCTTTAATAGGAATTATTTCTACTGCTGCTTTTCTTGTCTTATGGATTCTTTCGTTTATCTTTCCTTTTGTCGTTATGTTTTTTGCAGGTTTGATAGGATGGATATCTAACTAA
>JAGCNK010000214.1 GCA_017645985.1 Bacteroidales bacterium
GCGTTCGTTTTTGATGTGGAGTCCGCGCATCTTGTTGATGCCGTCGTCGATTTTCACAAGGCGACTCTTCATATCCTTTACTTTGCCTTTTGCAATGGCTATCGGGTCGATTTCTACAATCAAGCCCGTGAGTTTGCGCATAATCACAAAATAGAGGTTCTTGAAAAAGTTGCGCGATGTGTCGTTCATCACCAAAAATACTATCAATGCAAGCACGCCTACAAGGGCAGCAAGTGTAATGGCGTTTTTAGTAAGGTCGATAAGAAACGGCAGATACTTGTAAAAAGCGTATCCTGCTGCACCGATAAGGGCAACGAGTGTTACTTTTGCCAATGTGCCGCCCGGTTTTTGCCAGGGCGACTTTGATTGAGGGAGCTGGTTCATGGAAGTATAACGTTTAATTTGTTCTTTTCATTTTCAAGTTCTTGTACCACAATCTGGAATGTGGCGTCGTAGTTGGTGCGTTTGGCTTCGAGTTCGGCAGAGCATTTTGCCACGTCGGCCTCCATAGTCTGAATCTCCACGTCCAACTGGCTGATTTTGTTCACGAGATCCTCGCGGCGTTTCTGGAGTTCCGCAATTCTTTTCTTGGGATTGTTGATTTTGTCGTTGACAAACTGGTTGTAACTTTTGAGCACGTTGTCAAACTCGTTTTTCACCTCTTTGATGTAGAAGTCGATGCTGTCGGCAATCCTTTTTTTGTCGAACTTGGGATCCTGTGCCCTGAGGCTGTGGAATGCTGCTATGATTCGTGCGTTTTCGTCGGGAATTGCGTTCTTAAAATCCTGGCTTTCAACAATTTTGTTTAGTTCAAAATAGTCGTTGCCCGGCACGTTGCTTTTTTCGATAACCTCCTTGATCATTTCAAGGATGTTTTTGTCCACATTGCCACCGGGCACGGTTACGGGAGGCACGTTGACTGCCTCTTGAGGAGCGTATGCCGTGTTGGCTGCTGCGGGCTGCGGAGCGGTATATTGCGGTTGCGGCTGAGTGGCTGCAACTTTGGTCTTCAACTGCGGTTGTTCCGCCTGTTGTTCCTTTTCTTCGTTTACAATGAATAAGTCTTTAAAAAATCCCATTTCTTATTAATATTAAGGTTTATTATTTTGCAAATATATTAATAAGAAATGAGATTGTCAAGTAATTTTACTAATTTTTTTGCTGCTTAATCACCTTTGGCGTCCGAAAAATCTTGAACGCAGCAACTTCCATATTGTGGGTGAGGACCAATAGCCACACCAATGCGTACGTAGGTTTGGTTGAGAATGTTTTTACGGTGTCCAAGACTTGATGTTCCATTGTCGATAAGTAATTGACGTACAATCTTAAACGGATCTTTTGGCCCGGCTTGAATGTTTTCTGCCATTGCGCCGCCTTTGTAGTATTTCGCTATACGGGTGAATGGGTCTGTTCCATCTGACGAATTGTGCTGAAAGATGTTCGACTTGTTAAGGTCGTTGGCGTGTGCTTTGGCTGCTTTGCAAAGATTTTCATTTGGAAGCACCAATTTGCGGTCTTTTACTTCTGCAAGGTCGGTGAGAAGAGATTTCTCGTAAGAATTATTTGAGCCTTTAAGGTCGCTGAGATATGCCTCGGCAAATGCTTTTCCATCAATACGAGAAAGATTGATGTAAAAAATTACGAGTTTTTCATCGTCGGAAAGATATGTGGCGTCTTTGGCGGTGTTAGCGGCTTCTATCTGAGCGTCAGTAAATTTGGTGGTTGCTGTTTGGTCGTTGGCAGCGGGGTCGTTGGTGTTGTTGATTTCGGGTTGGTCGCCGTTTTCGGGTTCATTGTCATCGTCGCAAGCGGTGAATGTGGCTGATAATGCTGCACTTAACAACAGCAAAGCAAACAAATTGGTTATCTTTTTCATAGTCGTAATAATTTTGATGGTTGATGAAATTAGTGATATTTACAACGTTTTAAAACCAAAATTGTTTGTTGAGGGATAAAAAAAGGTATTTTGGGATAACTGTTTATTGGTTGCTAATCACTTTTTGCTTGCATTTCACCAACATCTTCTTTGTTGTTTTCGCCTTGTTTTATCTTTTGTAGTACAACTTCCGGTGTCATTGGTTAGTCCTTCCGCAAATATACTTTTTTTTATGCATATTTCAACAACGTGCACAAATTTTTCGATTTTTTGTGCATATCGAAAGAACGTGCACAAATTTTTCACATCATCTTTCTGAATTCCATTGGTCCAAAGCCGGTTTGTTTTTTGAAATATTTGCCAAACGAACTTTGGGTGGGAAAGTTGAGCCGATAGGAAATCTCTTGAACGCTGAGTTCAGAATACATCAGGAGGGTTTTGGCTTCGAGAATCACATATTCGTTGATCCATTCCGAGGCGGTTTTGCCGCTGTTGGCTTTGATTTCGCCGCTGAGGTAGTTGGATGTGAGGCACATCTTGTCGGCGTAAAACGATACGCTCCGCTCTCTGCTGTGGTATTGCGATAGAAGCGACATAAATTTTTCAAACAGTTGCTCGTTTCGCGTGCCTTTAAACGTGCCTGCCTCTTGGTTTCCCTTGTCCATAATGGAGATGATGGT
The DNA here is from genome assembly GCA_017645985.1 of Bacteroidales bacterium. Taxonomy (GTDB): domain Bacteria; phylum Bacteroidota; class Bacteroidia; order Bacteroidales; family UBA3824; genus UBA3824. The sequence continues at coordinate 2,557 of JAGCNK010000214.1, forward strand.
GTAGACAAACGCTTGGATAAGGCTCTGGATAATTTTGGGAGTCTCCTTGCAGGGACGGCAGATATTGTCGCGCAGTTGAGGGTAGAAATATTTTAAGAGTTGGAGTTCGCTGTCGGATATTGTTCGCATAAAGAGGTCGGGCGAGAAATATATGCTCTGCTGCCAGAGGCTGATTTTGAGCTCGTTGATAAAGTCGGTGGAAATAACGCCCGCGTATGCCTCGAGGTTGTGGCTGCTGATAATCTGAATGATGTCGCTGCTGCGGCAGATAACCACGGTGTTGGGCATCACGGTGTAGTTCTTGAGGTTGATGCTGCATTCCATCCGTCCGCCGGTGCAGATAAAGATGCTCACGGCGTCGATACGGCAGGGGTATTTGAACAGCTCCAGGTATCCGAGGTGGTCGGTGATAATGAGCTTGTCGCTAAACGCCGTAGCGTAGCGAAATTTGTTTTTTAATAGTTCCCTGATGGTGATATGGTTTAGAACGCTGTCCATAAGTCATATTTTTTGGCAAATCTACGCAATTATCCGTAATGAGAGAAATAAAAAATTCATTATATCTATTTTTTCCATATCTTTACCCCAAAAAAACAACTATGATTAAACGATTGCTCATTATTTGGCTGATGATGATTCCTTTGTGGGGATTGGGACAGAGCAAGAAAGCCAACGAGTATTACAACCAGGGCGTAAATCTCTTTAATACCCACAGGATTGAGGAGTCGGTTCAAGTTTTAAAAAAGAGCGACGCGCTCGAGAAGAAAGAACTCGACGAGACGCGCCCAAACCGTTACCGTTCCGAAAGGTTGATAGCGATGTGCTGGCACCAAATGGCTACATCGGCTTATACCAACGGCAATTATCTTGAGGCTGTGAGAATTCAGGAAAGAGCGGTGGAGGTGTGGGAACGCACCAATGCCCCCAAAAACCAAAATTATATCGCGATGCTCAATCTACTCGCCTCATGTTACTACAAGATTCAAAACACCAACGCCTCCATCAATGCCTCCCTTAAAAGCATAGAGGTGATTAAGTCGCTTTCTGGCGAATACAACGAAGAATATACCAGTGCGCTCAACAGTTTGGCTGTGTTGACCTGCAATGCGGGTAGGTACAATGACGCTATCAAGCTGGGAACACAGTTGGTGGACATAACTACGAAGACCATCGGTGAGCGCAACGCCTTATTTGCCATCTATCTTAGCAACCTTGCCGGATATTATTCTCTGGCGGGCGATATGCGCCAGGCGTTCTTCTATGAAAACCGAGCCTTGGCCATCCGCAAAGAAATTTTGGGCGAAGATGATCCCCAATATGCCGCGTCGTTAAACAATCTTGCAAACTATGTTATCAAGCTTGGCAACTACGGCGAGGCGGTGCGGCTTGAATCCGAAGTGTTGAAAATACGAAAGGCGGCTCTTGGCGACAGGCATCCTGACTACACCTTCGCGCTGTTTTCACTTGCTTCTTACAATCTTTTAGCCCGCAACTACGCCGACGCTCAAAAACAGTTTGACGAGTGCTACAACCTGTTAAACTCGTATGTGATGCTCTATTTTTCGTCGATGACATATCTGGAGCGTCACAATTTCTGGAGCAAGTATTCCACTTTTTTTAGGGAAAGGCTTGTGCACGCAGCCGACTTAATGGACAATCCTCAGCAGACAATACTCGCATACAACGGACAGCTGTTGTCGAAGGGATTGATACTCAACGCCGAAGTGGAGATTCACAAACTTATACAGCAGAGCGGCAACGCACAACTGGCAAGCAGTTACAAAAAACTCAGCGCCAACCGTGCTTTGTTAGACAATCTGTATCAGACTCCTCCAAAAGATCGGAAAATGAATGCCGATTCGCTGTTGTCGGTGATTGATAACGAGGAACTTATGCTTGTGCAGTCGTTGAAACCTTATGGCGACTATACCAGAAACCTCTCAATCAAGTGGAATGATGTGCAGAAAAACCTCAACAACAACGATATAGCCGTGGAGTTTGCGTCGTACAAAGATTCATTGAACCGTGATGTGTATGTGGCTCTTGTTGTTGCCAAGGAGATGAAAGCACCGGAGATTGTGCGACTGTTTGACCAAGAGGAACTTATCGCTATCAAGACAGCTGATTTTTACAAAACGTCGAAGTTATACAACCTGATTTGGAAACCGCTGACGAAATATCTTAACAAAGCCAATAAGGTGTACTTTGCGCCTTGTGGCAAGCTTCACACCATAGGCTTAGAGTATATGCCCGACGACAACGGCAATGTGTTATCCGAGCAGTACTCCGCATATAGGCTTTCGTCTACTCGTGAACTGGCTATCACTCACAACGATAATCCAAACAAGAAGGCCGCCACATACGGCGGAATAAGATACGACGCATCAGAGGAAACCACCCTAAAGCGTAGCGGTGCCGCTGTGTATCTCGCCGGCACCAAGGTGGAATCCGAGGCGGTGGCATCACTCCTTAGCGCGGTCCACTACGAAGTTACGGCATTGTCTGACACCGCCGCCACCGAGGAGAGCCTAAAAAATCTTTCGGGCACAGGTCTTAAAATCCTGCACATCGGCACTCACGGTTTTTATTACAACGAGGACGAACTTTCCGCCCTTGGCAGCTCCATCTTCTTAGACAAAAATCTGACCCAGGAAGACCGTTCTCTTAGCGGCAGCGGACTGTTGTTTGCCGGAACAAATATCATCCTCACGGCCGACACCAGAAAAGCCGTAACCGATGGCTCCGACGACGGAATCCTCACCGCCAAAGAAATCTCACGACTTGATTTCAAAGGTCTAGATTTGGTTGTCCTATCCGCTTGTCAGTCAGGCTTGGGCGAGGTTACGGGCGAGGGTGTTTTCGGACTTCAACGAGGTTTCAAAAAGGCTGGTGCACACACTTTGGTTATGAGTCTTTGGAATGTGAGCGATGAGGCTACACAACTCTTAATGACCGAATTTTTCAAAAATTTTACATTAGGAATGACCAAGCGCGATGCGTTTGTGGCGGCGCAAAAGTCCGTCCGCAAACAGTTTCCACATCCGGGACTATGGGCGGCGTTTGTGATGGTCGACGGTATTTGATTCGTAATTCTTAATTACTTTTTGTTGTTTGTATTTCGGAATAAAATGAATATCTTTATCCCCCAAAATAATTAAACTGCTTACTATGATAAAACAATTGCTTTTTATTATGCTTTTGCTATTGCCGGCGAGTGTGCTGGCGCAGAGCAAGGCAAATAGATATTATAAACAAGGCGAGAAACTGCTTTCTCAAGAGAAGTTTAAGGAGGCTGTTATTTTTTTCAAAAAAAGTGACTCGCTTGAAAAATCCACATTGTCTGCTTTATCGCCAAACTATTATCGTTCGGAGTTAAAAATTGCTGAATGTTTTGTCCAAATTGCAGATGATTATGATACCAAAGGCAATTATTCCGAAGCTCTTATAAATGAGACAAAAGCGATGGAGATTCGTAAACGTATTTTAGGTGAGGACAATCAAGAATATGCAGAATCGTTGGGTAATATGTCATATTATTACGATGCAATTGGCAATTACGGTGAGGCAATCAGGCTAGCAATTAAGACAGAGATTATTCGTAAAAAGGTTTTGGGTGAAGAACATCCCGATTATGTGTCGGCGTTAAGCAATCTGGCATATTATTATCAAAAAGTAGGAAACTATACTGAGGCTATAAAAATAGGCAACAAGGCTTTGCAAATATGGGAAAAAGTATTGGGTGATAATGATCCTCAGTATGCAATTGGTCTTAACAATCTCGCATTTTATAATTCAAAATTACGAAACTATGAAGAAGCTATTAGATTGAATTCTAAAGCTTTGTCAATTTGGGAAATTTCTTTGGGTAAAGATCATATTAATTGTGCTTTTGCCATACGCAATATAGCTAGTTATAATGCACAGCTTGGAAACTATCAAGAAGCACTAAACCTTGCTGCTGTCGCTGTTGAAATTATGAGAAATAATGTTGGAGAAGAACACCCTCAATACGCCTCATTTCTAAATGATATAGCCTATTATTATTATGTAAACGACAATATTTCTGATGCTTTAAAATATGGTACAATGGCTATGGAATTGTGGAAAAAAGTTGCGGGTATCAAGCATCCACATTACGCCATCGCTCTAGATAATCTCGCTATTTATTATGCAAAAGATGGTTGTTATGAAGATGCAATTAAGCTATCCACGGAGTCTTTGCAATTGTTGAAAGATGTTTTTGGCGACTACCATCCTGAGATAGCAACTACTTTATGGAATCTTTCAAAGTTTTACTTTTTGTCTGGAGACTACACAACTTCAGCTGATTATTATAAACAAACATTTAATTTTATAAATAACAATGTTTTACATTATTTCAAATTATTAACTGCTAACGAAAGAGCCATATTTTGGACGAAGTTCTCGTTGTTTTATTTTCACGATATTCTAGTTATTGCAAATATTTGTCCTGATCCTTCTTTTTCGTCAATAGCTTATGATGCTCAAATTTTTTCTAAAGGTCTTCTCCTTAATACAGAAGTAGAAATTCAAAAATTAATTGAGCAAAGCAATGATACATCTGTGTCTGCCCTTTTCTATCAAATAAAGCAAAAATATGAATTACTTGACGATTTATATCAAACTCCAATTGAACAACGCCAATTTGATTGTGATTCGCTGGCTAAAGCAATCGAAACAGAGGAGCGACTATTGGTTGAATCAATAAAACAACTTGGTGATTTTACAAAACATTTAAAAGTTGATTGGAAGGATGTTCAAAATAATCTTAAAGAAAATGATTTGGCTGTTGAGTTTGCATTATCTAAGGATTCTTTAAAGCGTAAACTGTATGTGGCTCTCATTTTGAAAAAAGATATGACCTCGCCGGAGATTGTAAGCCTGTTTTCGGCTGATACGCTTTTGAATTTTTCTATCAACGACCTCTATAGCTCTCCAAAACTGTACAACGTGCTTTGGAAACCATTGGAGAAATATTTTCAAGGGGTTAAAAATGTATATTTCTCGCCTTCCGCCAAGCTGCACACTATTGGTATCGAATATCTTCCCGACGATGAGGGAAAGGTGTTCTGCGAAAAATATGCCGCTTACC
>JAGCNK010000215.1 GCA_017645985.1 Bacteroidales bacterium
GCCGCAGAAAATAAAACTGCCGATTATCGACTGCAACAGATAGTTAGTCAGGCTCATACGCCCAAAAATGCAGAGGTGGTTCAATACCTTGCGGAAACGGTTGAAGGCGTACCAACAAGAAACCACCGCCGAGGTTATCATTATCAAAATAAAGAGGTTGTAAATAGGTTGGAACCACACAGAAATTGCGCCAAAATCTATGAAACTCAGCGCTATAACCATCACCAACGAGATGGCAAGGATGATGTGCCATATTTTTAGATTATTGCCCTCGTTGTAAAAAAGGCGTTGTCTGCCCAACTGCATTCCAAGTATAAAGAGGCAGAGAATCTGCGTTAGACGTCCGCTCCACACAAAATATTTAAGGTCGAACTCCAAACCGTAACGAAGATTAGAGATTGTATTCTCCCAAAATGTGCCGTGCTGATGAGCCTCGCCCACAACTCCGGCAAGTGCCCATAGACTATCGGTGTCGAATTCCCAACCTGAGACAAGACGGTATATTTCAATTGGTTGCACTGCCAAAACTCCGATAATGCACCACACCGCAGCCGACGGCAGGTAACTGATGGGAATCATCAGCAATCCAAACATTGCGTAAATCATAAGTATGTCGCCATCGTAAAAAGCCATATTCACCACGCCGAACAAAAAGAGGAGTATCATTCGCCAAGCGAAACGCAATGAAAAACTGCGACCTTTCTGTTGTTGGTTGTCGTTCATAATGAAGAAACTAAGTCCGAAAAGCATAGCAAAAATTCCGTACATCTTGCCCGAAAGAATCCACGCCATAATATCCTCTAAAAGCAAGTCGCACGATAAGGTATGAGCAATCGGTTCTTGGGTAAAAATGTTGAAATGCTCCACAGAATGGAACAGAATAATGCCCGCCACGGCTATACCACGCAGAGCGTCAGCCACATCTATACGGGTGTTGGGAAGTAATTTTGATTGGTACATTGTTTTAGTTTTTTATAGTATCGTTTGGAATTTTAAACATCACTCGTCGTTTTTGAGGGTATTTACAGGATTTTCGCTTGCTGCACGGAAACTTGCGGCGGTTACAACCAAAAGCGTTACTATCACTGTCAAAAGCACAGCCCAAACAAACACCCAAATGTTGATAGGGTAGTGGTAGGCAAATCCGCTGAAATATTTATCCACACAGAAAAATGCGACAGGAATTGCTCCCGCAGCACATAAAGCACTTATTTTCAAGAATTTGACATTAAACAGCGAAAGAATTTCCCAAATAGTTGCGCCGTTGACCCTACGTATGCCTATCTCTTTGCGGCGGCGTTCGGTCTCGAAATAAACTATTCCGAAAATACCCATCACCGAAATCAAAATAGCAATGAAAGCAAAGAGCGAAATCATCCGCGCAAGTTCGGTCTCCTTGTTGTAGTTAGACTCTATCATCTCCTCTTGGAAAGTCTTGACAGGATGATTGATAGCCGCAAACTCAGGATCTATTGAGCCAAGCACTTCTTGAATGTATCGCTTGGTCTTTTTCAGGTTGGCGTTTTTGTCAACACGGATATAGAGATGGAGCAGTGAGGCATAATCGGGGAAAGTCTTGCCCGGAATAAAAAATGCGAGCGGCGTTATTTGATAGTGCAACGGCTTGAATTTTATATCATTGCTGAATCCAACAATCTCGCACCAAGCTGTATCCAACCCCATCATATGGTTGTTAAGTTGTATTCCAAAATTATCGCGACTGTATTTGTTGAAAACATACACACCTGCATTCGATTGATAATCAGATGGGAGGAAACCTCGTCCTTCAACAATATCGATATCCATAAAATCAAAGAAATTGTCAGCCACAAAAAACAAGTCGAATTTACAGACCTTTGAAGTATCTTCTGCCACATAGCGCCGAAAATTATGTCTTACACGTGCAATAATTTCGCTATGCGTCCAAGTAACATCTTTGATGTCAGGATTTTGCAGTAGGAGAGTGCGCACCGAGTCGCGGTTTTCTGAGATCGGTTGGCTTGTTTCCACAGAGAGGAGGTTGCGGCTGTTGAATCCAAGGTCGGAACCCATTATGTACTCTATATTCTTATGTATAAACATCGATGCTATAATCAGGGCTGTGGACGCCGTTATCTGAAAACCTATGAGAAAATACCTTAGGGTAAAGTCGTGACGCTTGGTAACGCTGCCTTTGAGGGCGAGGGCGGGCGTAATGTCGGTGATGTGCAGCGCAGGAAAAAGACTCACGGCTACCGAAGTGAGCAATGGCATCAAAATACTGATAACGAGCATCTTGTGGTTAGAAAATACCACGGTGTCCATATTTACGGCACTGCCCAACAGCTTAGGAACTATAAAATATACAAGCACAAACGCAATAGCCAACGACACAACGGTGAATATCAGCGACTCGCCCACAAGCATAAGAACAAGGTTTCGCCGGCTTCCACCGAATATTTTCATTGTGTTTATACTCTTAATGCGCTGAGGTACACGGGCAAAGAAAAAGTTAATGTAGTTGATATACGCTATAAGGATAATCAGAATGGCGAGTAGCAGGAGCGTATAGGTTATATGCCGACTTGCAGGCTCGTGAAAACCTTCAAATTCGGGGGCAAAGTGAATCTCGCTGAGCGGAGTAAACTTCGGGAAGGAGATTTCTTTCATCGCCTGTTCTGCAATTTTAAAAGAATCCACATATGCCTCAATTACTTCGCGGGGCAAGGAGTCTACTTGGCTCATTACCATATCTACAACAGTATTTCTAATACTCATAGCCAAAAACTCTTCGGCTGCTGCCTCTGTGATAGGAACTGAGCTCTTGTAATAATACGAAGTAACGCTCCAACCAACGTCGTTGATATATTCGTCGCCAATGCAGCGGAATCCGCCATAAGGTTCAAGTTCGGTATTTGTAGCTATATCATAAATTGCCACCACCTCAATCTCGTCGGGTTTGTTGAGGTCGAATTTCAGCTTATCGCCCACGTTAATTCCATATAAATCTGCGTTGTGGCGGCTGATAATTATCTTGCTCATATCGTTGAACTTGGATGTGTCGCCATCCACAATATTAAAGGAAAATGTGGTGAGCAATTCTTTGCTAATTGCCCCGGTGCGGATGTCCATCTGACAGTATTCGCCATCGTGATTGGAGTAGAGCGACCAATCAACCCACGGCCAAAGGCAACCGTAGCTCTCCACGCCGGGCAACAGTCTGCCGAGTTCTTCTCCAATAGGACGTGATATGATATTGGTGCGTTTGTCGCTATTCTTTAAAGAAACGTTGTAAATATTTTCGTAGCCATCGATAGAATGGTTGTAAGTAAGGTCGTAATTAGCCACCGACATCAGCACATAAAACGCAGCCACAGCCACGGCAATTCCCGCAATGTTGAGCAGCGCAGGCAGTGTCAGCAGATGTCTAAATTTAAAAAGTTTCATTGTCTTTATTTTTTGATATATTGCTACTTGCAAAAATAGTAAATTTCTTTTTTTACTATTGATGAATGCTTACTTTTTGTCCAAATTTGATATTACTCTTATAGTTTTTGTTCACCCCAAATGTACATTAACAATGCCAATTAGCATATACCGTTAATATTCAACCATTTAACAAAGGGCAACAAGTGTAAATGTGTAAAGTTTTTTTACAGTGGTGTAAAGATATTTTACAAACAGCAGGGCCATCTTTTTCCGAAATATACTAAAAATATCTTTCCAAATGGTACTTCGGTAAAAAAATTATTATATCTTGCACCCGAATTTATAAAAAACACTCATTATGAAAAACATCGTATGCTTCGACACCGAGACCACAGGTGTTGATATTCAAAAAGATAAAATCATTCAGATAGCGATGGTGAAGTTCAATCCCGAAAACTATCAGACCGTGGACACGTTTCAAAAATACACCATTCCCGAAGGCGACTTTGTGATTCCGCCCGAGGCCACCGAGGTGCACCATCTCACCAAGGAGTTCATCCTTCAAAACGGAGTACCGTTTAAGGATGTGGCTCAGCAGATTATCGACTTTTTTAATGATTGCGACATACTTTCATACAACGGCAACACTTTCGACGTGGCAATGCTCCAAAACAACCTCGCCGCAGTGGGCATCAACTGGACTCTGCCCGAATGCAAGTATTACGATTCGATGATTATTGAGAAAAAAATCTTTGGAATGAAGCTCGTGGATGTTTACCACAGGTATTACAACGAGGATTTTGAGGCTCACGACGCTTTTGCCGACGTTAACGCCACTATCAAGGTGTTTCAGAAACAGATGGAGGCGCACAAAGACCTCATCGACTCTATGGACTTAGACATTCTTTCGCCCGACGGATTTCTCAAGCGCAACGCCGACAACGTTGTGGTGTTCGCCTACGGCAAGTACAAGAACCATCCCGTGCACGAAATCTGCCAGACCGACAAGTCGTACATCCGTTGGATCTGGGATCAGAATTTTTCGCCCATCACCAAGCAGAATATCGAAAAGGCTTACCGCCAGCACTGTAAATAATTTAACTAATATTATCTTAAAAATGAAAAGACTTATTCCAGCAATTGCCGCCGCCGTACTGGTGTGCGGATGCAACAGCTCTCAGAAAGAAGACCAGGAGTCGGGAGCTAAAATCAAGGCCGACCAGATCGGCTATCCCGCCAAAGGTGTAAAAATAGCCATCGTGCCCGATTCGTCGGCGCAGGAATTTACCATCATTGACTTTGCCACTGGCGAGGAGGTTTACAAGGGACAATGCTCCGAACCCAAGGAGTGGGAATTCTCCGGCACAAAGGTGAAGACCGCCGACTTCTCCGACTTTAACCGCGAAGGCATCTTCCGTATCAAATGCCAAGGCACAAGCGGTTCGTACCCCTTCGCAGTGGGCACAAACGTTTACCAAGACCTTGTGAAAGCAGCCATCAAGACTTTCTACCTTGCACGCACAGGCGAGGAAATCAAGGAGCAATACGCAGGCAAATACGCTCGTCCCGCAGCTCATATGGACAATGTGGTAAAAATCCACGAATCTGCCGCCGGTCCTAAGCGCAAACAAGGCGACATTATCTCTTCGCCCGGTGGATGGTACGACGCAGGCGACTACAACAAGTACATCATCAACTCGTCAATCACTGTTTGGGAACTTCTCCACGCTATTGATATGTATCCCGACTATTTTGACAATCTCAAGCTCAACATTCCCGAATCTGACAACGACCTTCCCGACCTGCTCGACGAGATTCTCGTAAACCTCAAATGGATGCTCACAATGCAGGATCCCGACGACGGAGGCGTTTATGCAAAACTCACCTCGCTATCGTTCTGCGACTTCATTATGCCTCAGAACGACAATTCGGAACGCTACGTAGTGCAGAAGACCACTGCCGCCGCTCTCGACTTTGTGGCTGTAATGTGCAAGGCCGAGCGTGTTCTCCGCCGCTTTCCGCAGTTCGAGGAGTTCTGCGACCACATTCAGGGATGCTATTTCCGTGCTTACAACTGGGCTATGAAAAACCAGGGAATACTCTACCGTCAGCCCAAAGACGTGATGACTGGCCAGTACAACGACGACTTCATCGGCGACGAATGGACTTGGGCTTGTATGGAATACTTCATTTCTACCGAAGACGAACTTCCGATGGATGCGCAGCCTTTTGAAAACTACCGTTTTACCGCTCCCTGCTGGGATTCTACTTCGGTGATGGCTGTTATCTCGCTGCTCACCAACAAACAGGCTTGCTCATTTATGGAAAAGCACGAGCAGGAGAAAAAAATCCTCGACTTTGTTAAAGCCGAGTTTATTAAACTTGCCGACAACCTACTTGCCGCATACGAAAATTCAGCTTACAAGACTCCCCTCAACGTATTTCCTTGGGGTAGCAACAGCGAATGTGCCAACCGTGGTATAGTGCTCGCCACAGCTTACCACATCACTGGCAACCAGAAATATCTCGAAGCCGCCCAAGCCGCTTTGCACTATATTCTTGGTCGCAACCCGCTGGATTACTGCTATGTAACAGGATTTGGCAGCAAGTCGCCCGTTGACCCGCACGACCGCCGTTCTGTTGCCGACTCTATTCCTTTGCCCGCTCCTGGTTACGTTACCGGCGGACCATACATCGGCGGAGGTCAGGAAGTAGGTCAGCAGCCAAACAAATATCCCGCTCTCAACTATTACGACCAGTACGGCTCATACACCACCAACGAAATCGCCATCAA
>JAGCNK010000216.1 GCA_017645985.1 Bacteroidales bacterium
AGCCGTCTCACTGGCATCAAGTACGGTGCTAAGCAGGAGACCGACGTGGCAATGCGCGTTATCGCCGACCATATCCGTGCTATCTCGTTCGCCATCGCCGACGGACAGCTGCCCGCAAACGCTAAGGCTGGCTACGTTATCCGCCGAATTCTCCGCCGTGCTGTAAGATACGCTTACACATTCCTCGGACAGGCCGAACCTTTTATGTACAAGCTCCTTCCGGTGCTCCGTTCGGTTATGGGCGAAGCTTATCCCGAACTCAACGCTCAGAAAGACATCATCGAGAAGGTGATGGTAGAGGAGGAGTCATCATTTCTTCGCACCTAGGAGACTGGTATCCGCCTCTTAGACAAGGTTGTGGAACAGGCTCAGAAAGCCGGAAAGAAGCAAATCGACGGCAAGACAGTGTTCGTGCTTTACGATACTTACGGATTCCCCCTCGACCTTACAGAGCTTATTCTTAAGGAAAAAGGTCTCACACACAATCAAGCCGAGTTTGAGCAGGAGCTCAACGCGCAGAAAGAGCGCAGCCGCAACGATGCCAAAATCGAAAGCAGCGACTGGCAAGAGGTTAACAGCTTTTCTACCGAGGAGTTCACCGGCTACGACGAGACCACTACCGACGTTAAAATCTGGCGTTACCGCAAGGTGGAGACCAAAGGTAAGAACTTCTATCAGATAGTATTCAACAAGACTCCATTCTATGGAGAAATGGGCGGTCAGGTAGGCGACTGCGGCTATATTGAGGCCAACGGCAAGAAGACCTACATCACCGACACTCAAAAAGAAAACGGTCTTTCAATTCATATTGTTAAGGAACTTCCCGAAGACCTTAAAGCCACATTCCACGCTGTTGTGGATGCCGAAAAACGTACTGCAATTGAACGTAACCACAGCGCAACTCACCTTTTGGACGAGGCTCTCCGTTCTATCCTCGGCACTCATGTAGAGCAAAAAGGTTCTATGGTTTGCAGCGATTATCTCCGTTTCGACTTTAGCCATTTTAGCAAAATGACCGACGAGGAAATTGCTAAAGCAGAGGCTTTTGTAAATGAAAAAATCCGTGAAGGCATTGCCCTCGAAGAACACCGCGATATGCCTATCAAAGATGCTCAGGCTCTCGGAGCAATTGCACTTTTCGGCGAGAAATACGGCGACAAGGTGCGTGTGGTTAAGTTTGGCGACAGCATCGAGCTCTGCGGCGGTACTCACATCAGCAACACCGGACGCATCGGCTATTTCAAGATTATCACCGAAACAGCAGTGGCAGCAGGTATACGCCGTATCGAGGCTCTTACAGGCAAGGCTGCCGAAGAATACGCTGCTAAACAGTGCGCTATCTCGTCGGCTCTCAAACTTATGTTCAAAGCCAAATCAGAGGACGACATCATCAAGTCAGTGGAGGCTCTCATCGCCGACAACGCTGCCCTCAAGAAACAGATCGACGTGCTCGAGCACGAGAAGCTTGCAGGCGTAAAGGATGCCCTCATTGCCAAGGCTCAGAACATCAACGGCGTAAACGTTATCGCAGAGCGTGTATCTGTGGGCAACAAAGACCTGTTGAAAGACCTCTCGTTCCAGATTCGTCAGCAATTAGACAACTCTTTCATTGTTCTCGGCGCATTGTTCGACGGCAAACCGTTGCTCTCTGTAATTATGAGCGACAACCTTGTAAAAGAGCGCAGTCTCAACGCCGGTGCCATTGTAAAAGAGGCTGGCAAGGAAATCCTTGGTGGAGGTGGCGGACAGCCCTTCTACGCTACAGCAGGCGGCAAGAATCCCGACGGCTTAGACAAAGCCATCGCTGCTGCCAAGGCATTCATCAAGTAGTTTAATGATTAAAGTATAGTAAAAACCCCCGCCTGGGCATCTGCTTGGGCGGGGGTTTTGTTATGCGGGGGTGGGAGAGAGGGGTGAACTACGTCACCTCTGCTCCTCCAGTTCTAGTATCACAAATTCCACACGGCGGTTGATGTCGCGTTTCGACTCGGTAGAGTTGTCGTTGAGGGGACGGCTTTCGCCATAGCCTACTGGCACAAGACGTTCGGGCTCAACACCCTGCGAGATAAGGTAGTTGACCACTGTGCGGGCGCGTCGTTTCGAAAGGTCGAGGTTGTATGCGTCGGAGCCAATGTTGTCGGTGTGCGCCGAAACCTCCATCTTTAATACGTCGGGATTCTTTTTGAGAAACGTCACCACAGTGTCCATAAGCGTGTGCGAAGTGTCGGCAAGCTGGTCGCTGTTGAGCGCAAAGTGGATAGGCACGCCGATCGGGTCGCCCACCTTTTTGAGCTCGAGCTGCTTGGTCATATCCAGACCCGAGTTGACAAACGTGTAGCCCATAGGCATAATGTTTACGCCAAAGTCGTCGGCGTTGCGGTTGTACCAGTTGTCGGTGGTGTCCTCCTCCACAACGGTGTTTTCGATAGGCGGCAGTATTCGCTCTATGATCTGCGGCTGAGGTTTCTTAGCAAAGCGGTAGCGGAGACCGATGGTAGCTCCAACGTTTACAAGGTTGACATTCTTGCAAAACTTCGACTGCGTTACACCCACGTATGCAGAGGTGGTGTAGGCGGTGTCTAAGTTGTTCCAAAGTTTCTCCTCAGAGCGTTTCTGAATGTCGCCGAGCCGGTAAGTGCCGCTGAGGTTGAGTGTGAGGTCAAGCTGGCTTGTGAGCGCGTAGTGCAGCGACACTTCGCCTCCTATGCCGATAGCGGTGGTCTTCAGGTCGGAAGTAGAGCTATTTAGGTTCGTCTTGGAATACGAGGTAAGACCGTATTGTTCCAAATCGAATACTGGAAGATTTACCGTCGGATATACTGCTGAGTTAGAGAGTTCTCCAGAAACAGATTTGAACTTTTTGGTGAGTATCTGAGTAACACTTGCATGTACACCTGCGCCAAAGCGGAATTTAGAGCCCAGAGCTTGCTGGTAGTATACTCCAATCGGGATTTCGATTGCCGATACCGTGGTACGCTCTTTAAAGTGGTCGAAAGCAGAAGTATAGTCGTATGGTAGACCATTAGGATCAATGAAAGTAGCCAACGTATCTATGCCTTCTTTGGTCTCGTTGACAAAGTTGAGGTTAGCAGTGCCTTGGAAAGTGCTGTAGTTGAGTCCCACGCCTAAGCCCCAGTTAGGCGAGAAAAAGTAACGGTAGCCAAACCTTGCCGAGATACCGAATCCTGGCGACTTAGTGCCGCAAGAGTCGGCCAGTTTGTATTTCACATTGTTGAGACCTCCGCCCAAGTCGGCGAAAACAAAATGACCTTTGCGTGCTGCGTTGATGGCGAGCGTGTCGGGCGGCGCCGGAATAGTGTCGTATGTGACACGAGGCGCCGGATCGCCGGTCTGTGCCGACGAATATGCCGTTATCAGTGTCAATAATGCTGTGATAATCTTTTTCATAATAGTTTAAAATAATTATGATTCTATCAAATAATAATGGTTGTTATTCTCTGTAAGTGTAACGAGTAACCTCTACCGTCTGACCCTTGTTGATAGTGCCGCGGTGGTCCTTGCGTCCGTATTTGTCTACGATAGATACGTTGAAGCTCAGGCTCTGTGTGGTTTTTTCGCGGTATTTGAAGCATACAACCTTTACGGTGTAAGTTCCAGCCTTGGGTTTCAACCAGTAGATGTTCTCTTGCGGACGGTTTGTGGTGCCGATGATAGCGTTGGCGTCGAGGTCGAGGTTTCCAGTACCGCTACCGCACGAAGCCTTGCGACGGCTGAAGAATATCTCGTTGCCGCAGGGGTCGATAACGTGGAGGTCGAGGTCGGTTTTTGAGTACAACTGAAGGTTGATACGCAGGTCGCCGCTCTGTCCCTTAAGGTCGTTCTGAGGCGGGTTGTTAGGAGTGGGCGACGGGGTAGGAGCGGGGGGCGGTGTGGGTTTCACGCTCAGCGGAATAGTGCGGCTCTCCTTGGTGTTGAGCTGCTCAAGCTTGGCGTTGTACACCTTGCTGCCGTTAGATATGTAGCCAGTTTTTGAGGCTGTGATTGAAATCTTGTCGTTTTCGCCGATGCCCAGCACGGTGAACTCGCCCTGAGCGTTGCTGTATTCGGTGGCTTTGAGCTTGCCGTTTACGCGGATTTCGTTCTTGACACCAGCCAGAGGCTTGCTGCCGTCGATATTGTAGAATACGAGCGAAGTGGTGAGCGGACGGAGGTACATCGTGCGCTCCTCTTCGGGAAGTTCCATAAATTTCTGAACAGTGCCGCCGTCCAATGTGGTGTCGGCATATCCGGCTTTCGACGCCTTGAACGACAGCGTGCTGGAAATACGCAGCGAGTCGAACAGTCCCACGCCTACGCCGTTGGTGTTGGTCTGCAATGATGAAGACGCTCCGTTGATAGTGAGGGTGACTGTGGCGTCGGGCAGCAGGCTCTTGGTTTTGAGGTTCTTGACAATAACCTTAACGCTGCCTTTGATGGGAGAGAGCTTGAGCGATTTCTCAAGGTCCGACATATTGGCGAGGTCAAATAGCGAAGCTTCAAGAGTGTCGTTGAGGTATCCCTCTTTTGATGCCACGCATTTTACGCTTCCGCACTGAGGCATGTTGATTGTGAATCCGCCAGACGGGTCGGTGGTGGTTGACGATGATTCCTGCGACTCGTTAACGATGGAGATAATCTGCACGTCGGCTCCTGGCAGGGGCTCGTTGTTGTCGATGTCGATAACCTTGAGGTCGGAGCTTGAAAACAGCGGCGGAATCTGCACCTCTTTATAATTGTCTTTTGGGAAAGTTCTGTCAAGGTCGCCAATATTGTCGGCGTTGTAGCATTCGTTGCCTGCGGTTACGTAAGCAGAATCGTTGAACATTCCGCCAAACAGCACATACCACAGCGGCTCTTTGATGCCCTCGAACTGCACTTTGCCTTCGTTGTCGGTGCTGCCTGTCAGGATGGTGGGCGTGTGCGAGCCAAACAGTCCTATCGCGGGATACGAAAACTTGGTTTCGGCAGCGGCAATGGAGATACCTGTCTGTTTTTCGCTAAGATGAATCCTTACTGTGCGGCCTATAGGTATGATAAATACGAATAGGAGAAGAAAGAGGAAAATCCACCAAGGGAATTTCTTTTTCTTTAATACGAGTGTTATTTCGGAATCCTCTTCGCCCGAAACAACGGTTGCTTTGTTTGTACCCATTATTATGTGTGTTTTAGTTGGTTATTCTACTATGTGTGTTGTAACTGTAACTGTTTGACGGTTCTTAACCTTACCAGAGAAGTCCTTGCGGTGACCCTTGCGGTCGATGATTGTCACGTTAAACTCCTCTTCGGCACTGGTGTTACCTCGTTTTTCAAAGCACATCACCTTAACCTTGTACTCGCCTTTCGACGGTGCAACGAAGAAGATGTTCTCCTGCGGTTCGGTGGTGAAGGTGTAAGGACGGTTGTTGTACTTGGCGTTGGCGTCCACGTCGAGAGTGCCTTCTCCGTCGCCACATTCAAACTGACGGCGTTCGTAGTAGATCTCGTGTCCGCAGGGGTCGATTACGTGCAGGTCGAGGTCGGTTTTGGAGTACCATTGCAGGTTGAAACGGAGGTCGCCGCCCTCGCCCTGGAATATCGGTTTGAGGCGGAGCACGCGCGACGTGTCGTTGAGCTGCGCAATGGCCTCGGCGCCGCCTGTGATAGTGTCGTTCTCGTATCCCTCTTTCGAGCCGATGAGTGTCAGCTGGGCGCACATCGACGAGTTGAGCATTATTACGCCGGTGGTGTCGGTGAATACCGAGTCGATGGTGGTGTTGCCGTCAACAATGGTGATAATCTCTACTTTGGCTTCGCCAAGCGGTTCTTTTGTGTCGGCATCGATGACTTTTACCGGCACGCTGATAGCCTGCTGAGGAATCTCCACGGTCTTGTAGTTGAACCTCGGGAACTCGTTGTAGGGATATTCCATACCGTCGCCAGAAAGACAGCCTCCGTGAACCGTAACTTTTGCTGTGTAACTCAAAAACTGGTCGAACAAGACGTACCACAATGGTTCGGTGATGCCTTCGTACACTACCCGGCCTTCGTTGTCGGTGTCTTTTTTCTGTGTAACGTATACTTTGGCGCCAAAAGTGCCTATCTCGGGATAGTAGAACTCTGTGGTTGTGCCTGTTACTGGTTCTTGGTTGTTTTGCTGCACTACCTGTATGCGCACAGTGCGGCTTATAGGTATGAGCAGAAGCAGCGGAAGCAGAAGCAGCAGAATCCACCACGGAAACTTTTTCTTCTTGAGCACGAGAACGGTCTCTTCGCCCTCCTGTCCCGATACTACGGTTACTTTGTCTGTCTTCATGTGGTTAGGTTTTTATAGGGTTGCCAAAAAGATAAATGTCAGATTGTTAGTGAACGAGCGCGGCAGCTCCCAGCACGGCGATGTTTGTTCCGAGCAGAGCCGACGGCAGCACTTTGATTTTGCCACGGTATACAGGCAGAAGGTTCTGCTCCATATACTGCTTGGTGGGTTCCACGATGAGGTCTTTGGCAAGAGCGAGACCTCCGAAGAGGAACACAGCCTCGGGACTTAGTATCGTAGCCAGATCGGCTAGCTTCTTGCCGAGTATCTCTGCGGTAAAGTCAAAAGCCTTTAACGCTATCTTGTCGCCCTGTTTTGCAAAATCGTAAATATCTTTGCTTGTGAGTTTTTCGTAAGGAATGTCGCGCATTTTGGATTCGCAACGGTTTGACGCAAGAAGTTCGTACACCGTGCGCTTGATACCTGTAGCCGAGCAGTAAGTTTCGAGACATCCGCGTCGTCCGCAGCCACATTCGCGGCCGTTTTCGATGGCGATGCTGTGTCCGTATTCGCCTGCGAAGCCGTCGGCTCCGTAAATAAGCTGTCCGTTGGCAACAATTCCGCTGCCGAGACCCGTGCCGAGGGTTATCATCACAAAGTTTTTCATTCCTTTAGCGCCGCCGTACACCATCTCGCCGATAGTGGCAGCCTTGGCGTCGTTGGTCACAATCACCTTGCACGAGAAATATTTCTTGATTTCGTCGGCAAGATGCACCTCGTCTTTCCATGGCAGGTTGGGGGCAAATTCGATAGTACCTTTATAATAGTTGCCGTTGGGAGCGCCAATACCAATGCCTCTGAGTTCGAGGTCGTCGCCAACCATCTTGATGAGCGAGTTGATAGTGTCGGCAAGAGTCTTTACATATTCTTCTAAAACAGGATGGCTAGATGTAGGGAACGATGTCTCTGCCAAAATGTTAGCGTTGTCGTCTACGATTCCTACTGCCGTGTTGGTGCCGCCAATGTCGATGCCTGCGGATACTTTTTGCATAATAATGTTTCTTTTTTTTGGTGTTATCAATAGTAAATATTGGCGTAAAGGTACAAATAATAATTAATCTGCAGAGCCCAAAACAGTTTTTTTTTTGACACAGCTGCAAAAAATCGGCATTGTATTTGTTTTATCAAAAAAAACGCTAACTTTGCGGCGGATTAATCGGCAATGTTAATTTTTATAAAAATTGAAACATTGAAGCCCGATCACCGTAAAAGATAACATAAATTGCAAACAAAATAATGTTAAACTAAAATTATAAGGAGGACTTGCCTATCGGAACAACACTACTCAAACTATAAACTTTACAACAATGAACTACAAAGAACTATCAGAACAAGAACTCATCGATCTCTTTATCTCGGGCGATGAGGCATGTATCAAGGAACTGTTCCGCCGCCATAAGAGCCGCGTGTATACATACATAATGCTGATTGTAAAAGACCGCGAATTGGCTGAGGACATTTTTCAAGAAACCTTCATAAAGGTTATCAAATCGCTCCGCAAAGGTCGTTATATGGACAAGGGTATATTCCTATCTTGGGTGATGAGAATAGCTCACAACCTGATAATCGACCATTACCGCAAACTCAAACACCTCAAAGTTACTTCTGCCGACCAGGGCGACGCCGACCTGTTTAACAGCCGCAAGTTCGCCGAAGGCAATATCGAGGACGCTATGGTTCAAAATCGTATCGAGCAGGAGGTGCGTCAGCTTATCAACCTTCTTCCCGACGACCAAAAAGAAGTTATTCTGTTAAGACATTACGGCGATATGAGTTTCAAAGAGATCGCAGACCTTACCAACGTAAGCATCAACACCGCTCTCGGACGTATGCGCTACGCTCTTATCAACCTCAGAAAGATTATCGAGGAAAAGAAACTTTCGCTTACAGCATTTTGATGATTATTATTGGAGATTTTTATTTTTGTTAATTTTTTGAGGGTTATAGCCGCGCTGCGAAGTGCGGCTTTTTTTTATGCGCTCACAATTGACAATGATAAGTAGAGAAACACGCTCCGTTAGTTGAGCTTGTCTTGGAAGAAGATAACCATAGTGATTACCGATAAGCCGAAAAGCATTACGCATATTCCTGTTATCTTATTAATCCACATTATGTGGCGCGGACCAATTTTGTTGCGGAAAATGTTTACCACAAGAGCTAAAAACGCCCACCAAATTACCGCACCTATGATTACACCGAGCAGCAAAATGCAAGTTTCGAGGGGTGGGGTTTCGCTACTGATGGCGCTTGAGGCTGTGAATAATACACCAAACGAAAGTATGGTGAGGGGATTAGATATTGTGAGTCCAAAACTTGCAGCAAAATCGCCGAGTACTTTGGCTTTGGATGTGGTGTTGTTGAGTTTTTTGTTCTCTTTCCATTGTTTTACGGGGTTTTTGCGAAAAATGCTGAATCCTAAGTAGAGCATTAGTAATCCGCCAATGATGCCGATGATGGTGCGGTGGTTGGCAAAAAAGTCGGAAATAAACGAGAGACTGAATCCCGTAACCACTGCGTAGAAAAAATCACCG
>JAGCNK010000217.1 GCA_017645985.1 Bacteroidales bacterium
CAGCATTATTAATAACAGCCATAACCACATCGGCGCAAACCGACTCTACTCACCTGCCTTACAGCGACGAGTATGATTTTCTATTTTTCCAGAATGCCGACACCGCCAAACTATCGCTCAACATCTACGAACACAATTTTTTTAAAAACAACGAGTATTTTGGCAACTTTGTGAAGGGCTACACCCTGATTGGGTTCAACTTTATGCCCGAAATCACTTACCGCCCATGGCAGAAATTGGAGGTTTCGGCTATGTGGAACGTGCTGAAATACCACGGCTACGACAATTTTTCGGAATACAATCCGTACATCCGCATCAGGTTTCACGCCACCGACAAGCTGAGCATAACCCTCGGATATTTAGACGCTCACGTGTCGCACCAGCTCATTGAGCCAATCTACAATCCCGAACGCTACATCACCAACAATGTGGAAAACGGTCTCCAGCTAAAATACATCGGTCCACGCTACTACGGCGACCTCTGGCTCAACTGGGAAAAATTCATCCTATGGGAAGATCCCTGGCAGGAACGCCTTGCCGTAGGACACATCTCAAAACTGCGCATCCTCGACCGCACAATCACAGCCGACATCACAGGACAGTTTCTAATTTGCCACCGGGGCGGTCAGATCGACGCCTCCGACGGTCAGGTGCAGACTCTCGAAAACGGCGCGATAGGTTTCGAGTTTAGCAAACCGCAAAACAACGGCAACTGGTATTTCCTTATGAAAAACCTCTTTGTGCAATATCACGCCGTTGACCGCACCAACGACCTCCCCTATTTCGACGGCTACGGCATCTACAACAAGCTGCTGGCACGATTCAAAGGTTTCGGA
Source organism: Bacteroidales bacterium (assembly GCA_017645985.1). Taxonomy (GTDB): domain Bacteria; phylum Bacteroidota; class Bacteroidia; order Bacteroidales; family UBA3824; genus UBA3824. Next base: position 837 of record JAGCNK010000217.1, read on the forward strand.
TTCGTATGCGGACACTGGTACGGCGATATGTTTATGAATTTTCGTGGCGACCCGCTTTTCACATCACAGGCCATTCACAAAGAGTACAACCGAAACGAGCGGGCTATTGTATTCAACGAACTTTACTTCAACAAAAACTTTAACAACATATTTTCGCTAAAAGCCGGTGTAAACACATTCTACAACCTTTACAACGGCGACCTTGAATATTTTTACATGCTGAGCATGATATTCAACAAAAGCTTTAACCTTATAAAAAACAATACAAAATGAAACACCTTATATATATAACGCTCGCACTGTTGGCGCTTGCCTCTTGCACCGAAGAAAACATCGATTTGAACACTACCGACTACACCGTGTCGATTGTGCGCGAATGCCTTTCGCCCGAGGAACTTACGCCCGTAAACGACAGCGCGTTGGTGACTCTCAACATCAGAGGAAATATCTATCAACAATATACCGATTCGCTGTTGACCGCAAGCTTTAAGGACATTCTACCAGGAACAACCACAGTTACAATCGATTACCCAGGTTTTTCGCAGACCAAGTATGTGGTCAACATCGTCGAAAAAGAATCGCAGAGCACATCGGTAAGTCTGCTACCTTCATCGGGCAAATATGCCGCCGAGCTGTCGGGCGTGCTAGCCGCTGCCGGAACCACCATTCCGCAGGACATCAACGTCATCATCACTCCCCAAGACACCATCAGCAACCTTGTTAAGCACAATGGCAATGGCGCGGTAAGTTCGGTTTATGTTGAAAGCCTGTCGCGCAAGGTGATAGCCGCTAAAGACGGCAAGTTCTCAGCCACAATGCCAGCCACAAGCGCAGGCACTGGCTACACCATCGTTGCCGACGATTTTATCGATCCCGACACCGAAACATTGTTTGAATGCGTGGCTCAGGACATCACTCTATACTGCGGCAAAAAAAGCGTGGTGCAAATCAAGTACGTTCAACCGGAATAGTTGAACTTTTGGTTTTGTTAAACTGTTCTATCGCGCTCATTATCATCAACATCATTACCAATGTAATAGTAAAATCGCCAATAGAATGGGTGAACATTACCTCGGTGACAAAACCCACAATTAATGCCATATCATAAAGAATAAGAGGCAGATAGCCATATTTGAATCCGGCAATCACCGGCAATACGAGCAAACACAGCAACAGCAGCACACCCACAATACCCACACCTATCCACGTGTCTAAATATTGGTTATGGCTGTTGAATCCCTCGTAAGCTGTATCAATAAAGCCGTCGATATAATACTGTCCGATAAGAGCCTCCCTGGTGTCGCCCACTCCGCTTCCAAGTACCGGATGCTTGGCTATCAAATGGGTGGAACTATCCCACGTAATGGCGCGACCGTTTATCTTTTGCATTTTCTCCTCTTTGGAGATATCTGCGTCCTCGTCGTTAATGTCGTTCATCACAAAGCTTTTAACCTTACTTACTATATCGTTTCCACGACCAGAAGTAAACATCACAACCGACAAAGACACCATTCCCACCAATGCCACAACACCAACTATACGGTGCTTTTTAACAAAGAACTCGTATACGGCTACTATCACAAGCATAATAATGAAAATCAGATAATTGGCTCTGTTGCAAAGCATAAAAAGAAACACTGAGCAGAAAACCACCAGAAGCGACAGCAGTATTGACGGCAATAGTTTGAACTTGCATTCGTAAAAATTGGCGTATGCGGTCATAATCACCACGTTGACAAATGTGGCAATATAATGGGGATTTTCGAAATGCGACAATTGGGTATACGAGAAATAGCTGTAGCCACAACTGATGGTATCAAAAGTTCCTCTGTCGCGATACCCCGGTAAACGATGGTCGAAAACCATCTCTCCGTTAACTTCGTGCAAACTATCGTAATACGACAAAATCAGGCACATCACCATCGACACCAGCACTCCGAGACAGAATATCTGCAGTATTGTACCGGGACGTTTTATCACACCGCCGATCTTGCCCAGCACCATCAGGCACGGCATAGCAAACAACGGCAAGTGTCTTGTAATCACGGTCAATCCTCGGTCGGTATTATATGTCCAAAGCATAGAGACAAGCTCCCATAGCAAATAAGTGGCGGTAACTAACAGCAGCGCCTTTTCGGCGAAAGAGAGCCTTGTAGTCTTGATATTCTTCCACAATTCGGGGTTGACAACAGCAAACAGCGCAAACGACCCAAGAATATAGTTGCCGCTCTGCCAGTCAAACGGTATCAAAAACACGAACACCGCGCAGCATGCGAAGGCTAATATCTTTATAATTTGAGTAAACTGATACATATTTATATAACAAAATGCGGCACAAAGATACAATTTTGATAGTTTATTCTTCAATTAAATAATTTATCAAATTGTTTATTATCCAAAAAAGATGCCTATCTTTGGCAGGTGAATAACAGTAAATACTTTTTATTAATCATTAAAATTAACACACGATGAAAAAATCAGTTTTATATCTTCTCATGATGGCCTTCGTACTATGTCTAGGTATCACAAGCTGCGGCGGTGGCGATACTCCCGGAGCCGTTGTAGAAAAATATATGCGTGCAGCTGCCGCCGGCAATGGCGACGAAGTTATATCGTTCATTTATTTAGACGGAATGGATGACGAAACAAAAAAAATGATAACCGACATGTTTAAAGAAGAGGTTATCGAAAAGGCCAAAGGTACTGTTATCGAAAAATTTGAAATTGTAAAAGAGGAAATAGCCGCTGACGGCAAGTCAGCTACTGTGGAGTTCAAAATGATTGCCACAGAACCTGGCAAAGATAAAAAAGAAAACAGCGACAAACTCGACCTCATCAAAACCGACAGTGGTTGGAAATTGAATATGAGATAGAGCAACAACAAACAATCTACATAAGTCATGGATTTAAAAAGCAAAGTTAACACTACCGGCCGTTTGATGGCTGCCGCACGTGGATTGTGGCGCGCCAACGGCATGAAAAAACAACATTTCGGAAAACCAATTATCGCAATAGCCAACTCGTTCACACAGTTTGTGCCCGGTCACGTGCATCTCGACGAGTGCGCCAAAATAGTGAAACAGACTGTAGAAGACCTAGGATGTTTTGCAGCCGAGTTTAACACTATCGCCATCGACGACGGCATAGCAATGGGTCACGACGGCATGCTCTACTCGCTGCCTTCGCGCGAAATCATTGCCGACAGCGTGGAATATATGTGCGAGGCTCACAAGGCCGACGCTTTGGTGTGCATATCAAACTGCGACAAGATTACTCCCGGTATGCTTATGGCGGCTATGCGTCTGAATATCCCCACTGTGTTTGTTTCGGGCGGACCTATGGAGGCAGGTCGTTACAACAACGGCAAAATAGACCTCATCGACGCTATGATTATGGGCGGCGATGATTCCGTTTCGGAAGAGGAACTCGCTAAGGTAGAAAAAATAGCCTGTCCCACCTGCGGAAGTTGCTCGGGTATGTTTACCGCCAACTCTATGAACTGCCTTACCGAGGCTCTCGGATTCTCGCTACCCGGCAACGGCACTATCGTGGCTACCCACCGCAACCGCGCCGAACTTTTCAAACAAGCCGGACGCCGTATTGTGGAAC
>JAGCNK010000218.1 GCA_017645985.1 Bacteroidales bacterium
AAAAGATTTTTAAAAAAAACACAAATCTTTTTTTGCAAACAAAAAAAAACTCTCTAACTTTGCCGTCCGAAAATCAGAGTATTTTCACATACAGAATTTAGTACAAACACATTAATAAATAATTGACAATGAAACGCACATTTCAGCCTTCGATCAAGAAGCGTAAACACAAACACGGATTCAGAGAGCGTATGAAGACCGCCAACGGCCGCAAAGTATTATCGGCACGTCGCCGCAAAGGCAGAAAAAAACTTACAGTATCTTCAGAGCCGTGCTGCAGAGCTCACTATTAGAATTCTGCGCATAGTTAGGTGATGCAAAAGCCCTCAATTCGCAGCGGGATTGGGGTTTTTTACTTTGTACTTTGTCCAAAGGCATTCGTCGTGCCTTGGCATATAATTTAATCTTTATCTTTTTGATATCTAAATGGCAGCTTTACAGTCTATAAGAAACAGAGGCAAGTTGATCGCTATCGCGGTAGGCGCGGCGCTGCTTGCATTTATTCTCGGCGACTTCCTGAACTCGAGTTACTCGATTTTTGGACAGAACCAGTTCAATATGGGTGAGGTCAATGGTGAAACCATCTCATATCAGGACTTTATGGAAAAAGTTAACGAGAGAGAAAATTTTATTAAATTGGTCACCAACCAAAGCACCCTGAGCGGCGACATGCAGGATCAGATCCGCGAATACGTTTGGGAAGACATGATCAGAGAAAACGTTATCGGTGTCAACGCCAAGAAGCTCGGCATCGCAGCCTCCGACGACGAACTCATCAACATGATTAAGACCGGAAACGTTACTCAGACTATCCGCCAGCTGTTTGCCAATCCCCAGACTGGTATGTACGATCCCTCGATTGTGATGTCGTTCTTAAGCGACCAGCGTCAGGAAACCAGGGCAGCCAACCAGTATGTGTGGGACTATCTCGAAAGAGAGCTCCGCGAAAACCGCGTGTCGTCGAAGTATTTCAATATGATTGCTTCGGGTCTCTGCGTTACAACCTCAGAGGTTGAGCAGGAGTTTGCCGACCGCACCACTATCTCCGACGTGAAATTTGTTTCGCTTCCTTACTCCGACGTAAAAGACGAGGAAATCCAGGTGAGCGAATCGGAACTCAACCAGTATTACAACGAGAACCGCAAGCTTTTCGAGCGTGACGCCGAAACCCGCGACGTTAACTATGTGGCTTTCGAGGTTGTGGCTTCGCAGAAAGACAGCACTTATTCTTTGGATATTATCAACGGACTTAAAAACGATTTCGCCAGCACCAACGAGGTGGTTTCGTTTATCAATTCAAAATCCGACGTTCAGTACTCCGACATCAACTACAACAAGGGCGAAATTTCCGACGCAACTGTTGACAGCCTGATGTTTGCCGAACAGCCCGGTTTTGTTTACGGTCCTTACATCGACGGCGGCTATTACAAAGTTGCCCGCCTTATCGATATCAAGAACCTGCCCGACTCTGTTAAGGCTTCGCACATTTTGGTGGCTTACCGCCAGGGCGAGGACACTACAGTGGCACGTCAGAAAGCCGACAGCCTCTTGACAGTGCTCAAGAGCGGTATCGATTTCGGCGCATTGGCTATGGAGGTTAGCGACGACCAAGGTTCTGCTGCCGACAGTGGCAATCTCGGTTGGATTACCGACCGTGTAAACTTCATTCCCGAATTTAAGGACGCCTGCTTTGCTACCGAAAAGGGCAAGATCACCACAGTGACCACAATGTACGGCGTACATATTATAAAGGTGTTTGACAAGACCCAGCCTAAGAAGAAAGTAAACGTTGGATTCCTTCAGATCGAAATCGAACCCAGCAACGAAACCCGTCAGCAGGCATACGCACAGGCAAGCAAGTTTGCTGCCAACACCCGCGAGGTTTCTAAATTCACCGAGGCTGCCAACGCCGCAGGACTTTCGCTCCGCGTGGCTCCAGGTCTTACTTCCGACACAAGATACATCCCCGGCATCTCCAACTCACGCGAGTTTGTACGCTGGGCTTTCGACGCTGAGAAATCTAAGGAAGTATCCGACGTGATGGATTTCGACGGCAGACTTGTAGTGGCTGCAGTTGTGGGCGTTCACCCCAAAGGCATCGCTCCTATGTCGGCTATCAAATCTTCGGTACAATCAGAAGTTATAGCTAAGAAGAAAGGCGAGAAAATCCTTGCCGACCTTGCTTCTAAAAATACTTCAAGCGTAGACGCTCTTGCAGCTCAGGTTAACCGTCCCGTACAGGAGGCTTCAAACATCAGCCTTACATCTGTACAGATGGGTGGCAACTACGACCCCGCAGTGGTAGCAGTGGCAGCCAGCCTCGACAAAAACCAGGTGTCTAAACCCATCGCTGGTAAGACGGCTGTTTACGTTATCCAGAACGTTAACAAGACTCCCGCACAGCCCATCCAGCCTGTGAATGTTGACACTGACCGCAACGCTATGCAGCGCGACCTTTCGTCACGTGCAAGCTACCAGGCTTACAACGCGTTGATCAAGATGGCCAACATCGTTGACGAAAGATACAAATTCTTCTAAGAAGTATTTTAGCACAGAATATAGCGCCGGAACGAAAGTTTCGGCGTTTTTTTTTGATTTAGTTTCGCAGTGATATTTCCTTGACCTCTGCCTTTATCACTCCGCCGTTGAGCTTGATTTCTATCATGTTGCCGGGCTGCAGCTGTGATGCCGAGGTTATCTTGGCGCCGCCGAGATATATGTCGCCGATGTTGCGCTTTTGGGGATGAGCCAGTGCGTGTTCTATTTCGTCGATGCGCAGGAGATATTTCGACGAGATGTTTCTTACACTTGAGGAAATGCTCCGAACCACTATAGCAAGGCGGTAACGGCGGTTTTCGTTGATTTTTTGCGTCACAAGCGTGTGAATGCGCTGCGTGGTGCTGCGGAGTTTCAGCCTGTTGTTGTTGATTATGTTTGAGATGTGAATCTTTATGGTGCGGTTTTCTGCGGCAAGACGGCTTTGGTTTCGGCTTACTATCGCCGACATCTTTTGATGGATCGACTTTACAAGATTGACGAAGTTGCGCTCCGCGTCAAGGGTCTTGCCGATGATGTAGTTGGCAAGTTCCGACGGCGTGGCAAAAGAGCGGTGCGAAGCCTCCTCTACTGCGGTCTTGTTGGTGGCGTGACCTATGCCGGTGAGCACCGGAAGCGGAAACTCAGCCACGGCTTTTGCCAGTTCGTAACTGTTGAAAAACGCCAGCGACGCGTCGCCACCTCCGCCACGTAGTATCACCACGGCGTCGAAAAGGTGCTTGTGCGCTGCGATGTTAGCTAACTGAGCGGTAATCTCGCCCACTGCGCGGTCGCCCACCATTGCCGCCGAAAA
>JAGCNK010000219.1 GCA_017645985.1 Bacteroidales bacterium
ATAGTCAGTGCAGCAGTGTGCTCTTTGGCTGTAACGTCGAACATAATTTTGCCTCCACATGCAAACTGTCGCGAAGCATGATCCAACACATCAGACACTCCTCCCCTATCGATATACACATCGCGCTTAGGTTCAAAATTAGCTGACAACTCTTTGAACAGCTTACCATAATCGCGTATAGGCAATTCGGTGTCGGTAACTATAAGAATCTTGTTGAACATCATCTGTCCCGCACCCCAGAGCGCGTTTTTCACCTTTACGGCATTGCCAGGATATTGCGAATTGATTTTGGCTATCACAATATTGTGCTGAACGCCGCAGTCGGGCATGTGCATATCCTCCAGCTCAGGCACAAACGCCGCCTTGATAGGAAACTTAAAAATCTGCTCGGTGGCAACGGCTATGTAAGCATCTTCCATAGGCGGAATGCCCACGATTGTGGCAGGATAAACGGCGTCTTTTCGGTGAGTTATGGCTGTAACGTGCACCTTTGGATAATAATCGGCAAGCGAGTAGAAACCAGTATGGTCGCCAAAAGGACCTTCCCAAATAAGTTCCTCCGCTGGGTCGATATATCCCTCAATCACAAAATCCACATCGGCAGGCACCTCTATCTCAGGCTGTGTGACGCACTTGACAAGGCTTACACGCTTGTGGCGCAAGAATCCCGCAAGCAGATACTCGTCGACACCGTCGGGCAGAGGCGCGGTGGCAGAATATGCGTACACAGGGTCGCCGCCTATGGCTATTGCCACGGGCATCTTTTTGCCAAGCGACTTATATTGCTGATAATGACGCGCTCCGGTCTTATGACGGTGCCAATGCATGGCGGTAGTGTCGTTGGTGAGAATCTGCACACGGTACATACCCAGATTGCGCACACCAGTGAGAGGGTCTTTGGTGTTGACCATCGGCAGGGTGATAAATCGTCCGCCGTCGCAGGGCCAGGTCTTCAGCACAGGAATTTTAGAAAGGTCGGGATTCTGCATCACCACCTGCTGACAATCGCCACGACCTGAAACCACCTTAGGGAAAAATCCCGCAATCTGTCCCAGCTTAGGCAGCGTGGAAAGCTTCTTAGCCAGAGTGTCCTTAGGAGCGGTGAGCATCTCAAAAAACTGCCTAATCTCGTCCTCCTTGTCGCTCAGATTGTTGCAGCGGAGGGCGGCGCAGATGCGTTTAAGGCTGCCGTAGATATTGGTAACCACAGGAAAGCCTGTGCCTGTGTTGGTGAACAAGAGAGCCTTGCCGCCGCCGGGCTGCTTGCACTCGCGGTCGGTAAACTCAGATATCTGAAGCACGGGGTCTACAAAGCAGTCGATAGTCTTAAGCTCGCCGAGAGAGCCTAGCTGCCTAATAAAGTCTCTTAGATAGTTAGCTGCCATAAAGTATAGGAACAAAAAAAACGGAATCCGCAGTCGAGCCAAGGAATCCGTCTCATAATAATCAAATAACCACTATAACCAATTATATTTCCTCCTCCTCGGGTTCCATATCGATCATATTGATAGGAATATCCACGAGGTCGCAGATCACTTCGCCGTATTCGAGCACGTCGTCGTCTTCGTAATACCAGTTAATCTGTGTGGACGGGTCTTTTTCGTAAAGAACCTTCAACTCTTTAGTGATGGTAATAAGCCACTTAGAACAACTTGTGTTGAAATATTCAAACTTAAAGTCAATCACAGTTCCCTCCTTGGGGTCTTCGATATATTTCTGAATCCATTCAACGAGGGGGAGATAAAAGCTTTCGGAATCCTCTACGAGCGAGCGTCCTTTGAGCATAAGAACACCCTCTGAAGGATTGAAATCTACCTCCGGCGATTTGTCTGTTGGGGCTATCTGTATTCTGTCCATATTAAGCGAATCATTTTAAAAATTCAGGCATAAAGGTAATAATAATTTTGTAATAGCGTATTGATAAAAACAATTTTTTTTTGAAAGAAAATACGATTTTTTTGTAAAACGGTGATTTTCTTTTGGTTGACAGAGAAAAAATTGATAAAAAAACAAACACTTAAAAAAAGCGCACCGCTAAAAAGATTATTTAACGGTGCGCAGAAATGATTGTCGGGATAATGAAATCAGAGGTTAATTTGTCTTTAGTATCTTGGTAACAGTAATATTTATAGTGTTAGTTGTGGTTGAAGAAAATGGTCCTATTATCTGATTGATAATACCATTATATTGAGGCCAACCATTAACATCAAAGTCTGTTCCATCATTCTTATAAACGGTTATTTTACCAAACTGTTGTTTAACTTCTAAATCAAAATCAGGGTCTAGGGTTTGTGAAAACTCACCATTTCCCTCTGGATTCCAATGTTTTTGTGTTGGAGCAAAACTATAACCCGCAATATGACTATATTCCACACCATTAATAGTAACCGAAAGTGCATATTTATACTTGGGGTCTGGAGACGATGACTGTTTATTAACAGTAATATAAACAGGACTATAAGCAGGAATTTTATATGTGGAAGTGCCACTTGTTAATGTTTTACCCAAAAAATCTACGCTTACATAATTGTCGTAATTAGTAATATTGACCTGAACAGTAGCCAAAGGCATATCGCCTATTTTATCAGCAGTTAGCTGGCTGAGTTTGGTGGGAATGGAGGAGGACACATTGGTTAATTGTGTTTGCGTGGCATAGGCATTGAGGTCAGTGGTTTTAACATAACCAGAAAGCGACTGATGTTGTGTCAAATATCCTTTATCATTTGTCAATTGTGACACATTTTTGGGAATGTCGGTAGTTTTGGCGTAAATTGACAAATCAACAGACTCGGGGTCGCCTGCTGTTAACACATAGGCATCAAAAGCCTCTTTAGAAAGGTACATAGAGGCTACATCAGTAGATGTCATATAATTAGCATCATTAGTAAAAGATCCCAAACCAGAAGGAATATCGCTTTTGAGGGCATAGCTGCTAAGGTCGATATTTGAATCACCCGATTTGGCGGCGTACATAGCAAAAGGCACGCTAAGCAACTGAGTAACGCTTGTGCCATAAGCTGACTCTGTTTTGATAAAATAGTTGCCATTGGTCCAGTCAATAGCTGAAAAATTCTGGCTGGTTTTCCCCTGTCCTATCACTATTGAAAACAGACCGTTGGCATTAGTATATGCCGTATCAATCTCGGTGTATACAGTGGTGGCATTGTAGGGTGACCGCCCTTGCAATATGCTTACAGTAAGTTCTACGTGGGTGTTGGCCATTATAACATTGGCGTTGTTGCGAACAACAGCTTGATAACTGAATCCTTGCGGCACTTGTGCCGACAATATTGAAACCGCGAATAATGCGATTAATGTGCTAAATATTTTTCTCATTTTATAATTAGTTTAAAATTAACAAATTACTGTTTAATTATTTTGAAAGTTCCGAGGTGTTGACCATTGGAAGTTACACGTAAAAAGTACATCGAAGGAGCAGTTGACGACATATCGATGTAAGTATCGGTCTGATCGCTCTGCCCTGTAGAAATAGTTCTACCTGTCTGGTCAGTAAGAGTGTATTTGATGTTGTTAGATGTAAGGCTGCCGTTACGCAAGATAATCTTGTCGGTGGTAGGATTTGGAAAAACCTTAATATTAAACTCTTTTGCTGCCGAAACGCCGCCCACAGATACCTCAGTAATAGAATAGGTATGCTGTACGCCTTCTGAAATACTGCCAGAATACGAAGATGGAGTTTGGTAGAACGTCTGTCCTACGGTATAACTAATTGTTCCCGCGCCGTGGGCATCGCCACCAGCTGATGCCACCGCAGTCTGCGCTCGTGCCGACAAGGGTAAAAGCATAACTGCGGCAACAATTGCGTGTATAAGTCTGATTTTCTTTAACATAATTTGTTGCTGTTAAGGTGATATATTAATTTAGCTGTGTTATCGGCAAAAAAAATCCCCTGCCGGCACCGTACATCACGGTCTACCAGCAGGGGAATTAAATCACAAAAGGAAAAAGAAGTTAAGTAATATAGAATTTTACCCCCCCCCCTCTTACAAATTGTAATGTATGTTTGGAATTTTGTAATCTCATATATAATTCGGTTTTAGGTTATGATCTTTTGCTAAATTTCGGGTATAAATATAAGAAAAAAAATCAAACCACGCATCAAATATTGAAGAGATTAAAAAAAAAATGAGCATTAAATAATAGCATATCAAAAAAATTCTCCCTAATTTCGTTTTATATTTTTTATGATATGAATATAGGACAATTGATTAAGCAACACGCTAAGAATTACGTGTTTATAACATTCGGACTTTTTCTCTACGCATTCGCTTGGTCGGCGTTTTTGATACCTTCGCAGATTACTGGCGGAGGCGTGTCGGGTATTGCCGCACTGATATATTTTGCAAGCGGATTCCCAACAGGTATCTCAATTATTCTTATAAATACTGTGCTGGTGCTGGCGGCAAGCAAGATTATCGACCTGAAATTTGCCCTCAACTCGGTGTTCGGATTCGTGGGCATAGCGGCGTTCTTTATGCTGATGGACGGATGGTTTGAGAAACCCCTTGTAGATGATGCGTTTATGTGTTCGCTCATAGCGGCGGGACTTTCGGCTTTTGCCACGTCGATAACCTTTGTCAACGGCGGCAACACGGGCGGAGTAGATATTCTCGCCCTGATGATTACCAAAAGGAAAAATATTTCGCCGGGCAAAATAATTCTCTATCACGACCTTATAGTTATTGCCTCATCGTTTTTGATATTTCATTCGGTAGAAAAAATAGTGTATGGCTATGTGGTAATGTTTGTGTTTTCGTATGTGCTTGACCAATTGTTAGATGGACGGCGACAATCGTATCAATTCACTGTTTTTAGCCGTCACAGCAACGAGATAGCGGCAAGAATTTCGAGCGAAGTGGGTCGTGGAGTAACACTTGTTGACGGTCACGGATATTATTCAAAACAGCCTATCGAGGTGATAATAGTGATTGCCCGCAAGATGGATTACTCTAAGATAATGAAGATTATAGACGAAACCGACACACACGCATTTATCTCTGTGGCAAAGGTGGCGGGGGTTTTCGGCGAGAATTTTGAGAAGATACGATACTAATTAAAAAAAATCTGTATCTTTGTAACAACAAAAATTAGAACAAAAATGCTCGATTTCAGCAACGCAAAATTAAATAAAGTTATACTTCACAAAACAGGCAACAAAGCCCGTGAAGAACAGTTGGTTCTTTCCGACACAGAATTGATGTTGAACGACTCGATTATGGAGATGCTCAAAGGCTTCTTTCTTGGACATTTCAGCAACGAGGCTTTCTACAATTTTACGCCCAAGGGTCAGCCCGAAGATAACGAGGTGTACACCGCCATCAACAACATATTCAGCAGCGAGGAGTATTTCCTGCCTGAGAGCAAGGCGATTGCAGCCAAACTTTACGACGCTGGCACTCATCCAAAAATCAAAGCCGGCGACCTCTACATTGCCACATTCTCCGACCTTGTGGTCGATGACGAACTTGTGGACGCAGTGGGTATTTTCAAATCGGAAACCAAGCAGGATTTCTTGCGTATCGACATCAGCGGAAACAAGTTTGACATCAAGATAGAAGAAGGCATCAACCTCAACAAAATCGACAAAGCCTGCCTCATATACAACACAGAGCAGGATTTTGGCTACAAAATCAACATCATCGACAATGTGAACAAGCAAAGCGAGGCGCAATATTGGCGCACCGACTTCCTCGGCATTGAGCAGCGCAAAGACGATTTCTATCAGACTCAGAAATATATGGAACTCTGCAAAGACTTTGTGGAGGAGGTTTACAACGAGGAGCACGAGGTGGAAAAACCCGAACAGATTGCTATGCTCAACAAGTCGAAAAAATATTTCAAGGAAAACGAGAAATTCGACAAGCAGGACTTTGAGGAGAACGTGCTCTCGCAACCCGAAGTAATTGAGGCATTTAACGAATACAAACAGCAATACGCCGAAGAAAAAAACGTAGAGTTTGAAGACAATTTCGGTGTGTCGGAAAACGCCGCCAAAAAGCAGCAGACCAAGATGAAGAGCGTATTAAAACTTGATAAGAACTTCCACATCTATATTCACGGCGACGAAAGCCGCATCCGCCGAGGCGTTGACCCCGAGACGGGAATGAAGTTTTATCAATTTTACTACGATGAA
>JAGCNK010000220.1 GCA_017645985.1 Bacteroidales bacterium
GATTACCTCGAAGGCTTGAAAGAAAACGTTATCGTTGGACACTTGATTCCTGCAGGTACTGGTATGCGTCGCTACGAGCACATCAAGGTTGAACCTAAAGAGAAAAACGATTCTACAACTTACGTTGGTTAATCTTATCGACAACAATGGAAGAGAACAAAGGTCAATTGAACATCGAATTAAAAGACGATATTGCGCAAGGCACATATTCTAACCTTGCCATTATCGCCCATTCGAGCGCGGAATTTGTGTTTGACTTTATCCGCGTGCTTCCCGGATTGCCCAAAGCGCAGGTCAAGAGCCGTATCATTATGACTCCCGAACATGCTAAACGTTTGATGCTTGCATTGCAAGACAACATTGTTCGCTACGAGCAGCAGTTTGGCAAGATAAAAAACCTCGACGGTGCGGGCGGAGCTACCATTCCTATGAATTTCGGTGGCCCGGGTACTCAGGCTTAGTTCTCGTTAGCAGATAAAAAAGACGCTTCTTTCCGATAGGAGAGAGGCGTTTTTTTTGTGCAGTTTTGCATCCTTGTATTTTATGTTTTTATTTTTTATAGTAAAAAAAAAATCATATTTTTGCCCCCGACAAGCAGTGTATTAAAACATACGAAAAATGACTAACCGTGTTGTAATAACAGGAGCTGGTATTTGGTCTTGTTTAGGAACTGATATTCAAACTGTTAAGGAATCACTTTACAATGGCAAATCTGGTGTAGGATTGTGCCCCGAGCGTCTGGAATACGGATACCGTTCGGGTCTTTCGGGTATTGTGCCAGAGCCTGTTATCACAAAAGATATGGTAAACCGCCATACAAGGGTGGGTATGCCGGAACAGACACGGTATGCGTATATGGCTGCACGTCAGGCTTTTGAACAAGCCGGAATGGATTCCGACTATCTTGCTGCCAACGAAACTGGATGTATTTTTGGCAGCGATTCGTCGGCAAAGCCAATCATCGAGACACACAAAATAATGGAGGCGGAACATGACACCGCTATGCTCGGCTACGGAATGGTTTTTCAGTCGATGAACTCAACCGTAACGATGAATTTGAGCACAATTTTTCACCTCAGGGGCATCAACTTTACTGTAAGCGCGGCATGCGCTTCGGGAAGTCACTCCATCGGTTTGGGCTATACACTTATAAAACAAGGCGTTCAAGATATAATTCTTTGCGGCGGCGCACAAGAAACCAACTATTATTCAATGTCGTCGTTTGATGCGTTGGGCGTGTTCTCTGTTCGTTCCGACGATCCGCACAAGGCAAGCCGTCCGTTCGACAAAGACCGCGACGGACTAGTGCCCTCGGGAGGTGCGGCGGCTGTTGTGCTTGAAAACTACGAACATGCTGTAAAACGTGGAGCCACCATTCTTGCCGAAGTTTCGGGCTACGGTTTTTCGGGCAACGGTGCCGACATTTCCAAGCCGAGCGACGAGGGATGCGCCGTGGCTATGTCAAGAGCTATGCAAGACGCCGGACTTACCGCCCAGCAAATCGACTACATCAACGCTCATGCCACATCAACACCGCAGGGCGACATGTACGAGGCTATGGCTATCGACAGGCTTTTTGGCAAAAGCCACGCCCTTGTAAGCTCCACCAAGTCGATGTCGGGTCACGAGTGTTGGATGGCAGGGGTGAGCGAAGCCGTTTATTCCATCATCATGATGCAAAACAATTTTGTGGCGCCCAACATCAATTGCGACAATCCCGACCAATATTCCGAAAAACTTAATCTGGCTACTAAAACCATTGATACTGAAGTGAATACCGTGTTGAGCAACTCGTTTGGATTCGGCGGTACAAACTCAGCGTTAGTATTTAAAAAGATATAGAAATGTATTTGTCACCATCGTTAAAAAAATATACAGAAGAGCAGCTTTCGGCTCGCGACGCACAGCGTCTTGCCGAGTTTATAGCCTGGGGACCTGCAATTTTTCAGGCTTCGAGGCTGATGCTCAAGTTTGGCATTCTCGACCTGATTCGCGATTCTGCCAACGGACTTACCCGCGAGGAGATTTGCAAGGCCACCAACCTCAGCGACTATGCTGTCAAATGCCTTCTCGAAGCCTCGCTCTGCATAGGCACAGTGCTCGTTGACCCCGAAACCGACCGTTTCACCATCTCCAAAACAGGCTGGTTCCTAATCAACGACAAGGCCACAAGGGTGAATATCGACTTCAACCACGATGTCAATTACAAAGGATGGTTCAATCTCGAAGAGTCGTTTCTCAGCGGCAAGCCCGAAGGTCTCAAGACCTTCGGCTCGTGGCCTACGATATATCAGGGACTCTCGCAACTGCCGGAGAATGTGCAGAAAAGCTGGTTCGGATTCGACCATTTTTACAGCGACTCGTCTTTTCCCGAGGCGTTGGAAATCGTGTTTAGAAAGCACAGCGTAAAATCGCTCTACGACATAGGCGGCAACACCGGCAAATGGGCTTTGCAGTGCGTGGAGTACGACAACGATGTAAAAGTTACAGTCTTAGACCTGCCGCAGCAGATCGAGATGCTAAATAACAACCTTAAAGACCGCGACAACACCGACCGCATCAACGGTTACGGAATCGACATTCTAAGTCCCGACTCGGTAGTGCCACGCCGTGATGGCGGGCTTGATGCCGTATGGATGAGCCAGTTTTTAGACTGTTTCTCAATGGAGCAGATTGTCGACATTCTGGTAAAGGTCAAAAACGCTATGACAGAGCAGACAAGGGTGTTTATTATGGAGACACTCTGGGACAGACAGAAGTTTGAGCCGGCGTCGCTCTGCCTTACAATGACGAGCCTCTATTTCTCTGCACTGGCCAACGGCAATTCAAAAATGTACAATACAGCCGATATGACCGAGTGCATCAATAAAGCCGGACTCGAAGTTGAGCAGATTTTCGACCATCTCGGTCAGGGTCATTCTATTATGGTATGTAAATTAAAATAACGAATAATGACACGAACAGAAATAGAAGAAATAATCAAGAAATTTCTCATCGAGGATCTTGAAATTGAGGAAGACAAGGTTTCGCTCGACGCCAAATTGAAAGACGATATGGGTATCGACAGTCTCGACTTCGTTGATATTGTGGTGATTGTAGACAAACAGTTTGGCTTCAAAATCAAACCCGAAGAGATGTCAGCCATTGTTACTTTAAACGATTTTTGTAATTTTATCGAACAGAAAACAACCAAATAAGATGGATAACCTAATTTCAGAATTAAAAAGCAGAATTATCACAGCCCTCAACCTGGAGGACGTGAAGGCAGAGGACATCGACGCAAATGCTCCTCTTTTTGGCGACGGTTTAGGATTGGATTCTATCGACGCTCTCGAACTCATTGTGATGATGGAGAAGTTTTACGGAATAAAACTTGCCGACGCATCGCAAGGCAAAGCCATTTTCCGCAGCATTGCCACAATGGCGGAATATATCACCAAAAACCGTACTAAATAATTGACAGCCAATTATGTGCGATAGCGTTGTAATCACGGGTTGTGGAATTATCGCTGCCGACAAGATCGGCAGCGCCAGTCACCTTGACTTCCCTGGATTTTCGTTTCCTGTGGGCGAGGTGAATTATTCCGACAAGGAGTTGAAATATCTGCTCCACATCCCTGATTCACAATTGATAAGCCGCACGTCGCTGCTCGGTGTCTATGCCGCCAGGCGTGCCGCCGAGGATGCTGGTATAGTGTCGGAAACCGCCGACAGGTGCGTGCTGGTTTCGGGTACTACGGTGGGCGGAATGGATCTTACCGAACGCCATTGGCAAGATATCGACAATCATTCAGATGTGATGCTTCAGCACGACTGCGGAGCTTGCTCTGACGCTATTGCAGATTATTTCGGATTTTTCAAGCAAGTTTCTACCATATCCACGGCTTGTTCGTCGGGAGCAAACGCCATCCTTCTCGGTGCGGAGCTGCTGCAGTCGGGCAAGGCCGACATAGTGTTTGCGGGTGGGGCAGAGGCACTTACCAAGTTTCATCTGTCGGGATTCGCCTCGCTGATGATATTAGACAAGGATGTCTGCCGACCATTTCAGCCCGACCGTGCGGGACTTAATCTCGGCGAAGGTGCGGCGTATCTGGTAATGGAGACGGCGCATCACGCACAAAAACGTGGAGCAAAGATTCTCTGCTATTACCGTGGCGGCGGCAACGCTTGCGACGCATTTCATCAGACAGCCTCGTCGCCAACTGGCGAAGGTGCGTATCTTGCAATGAGCCAGGCTCTTGATAACGCAGGTCTGCAACCCGAGGATATTCAGTATGTCAACGCCCACGGCACAGGCACGGTCAACAACGACGATAGCGAAACCGCCGCCCTCAACCGTGTTTTCGGCAACAGTTTGCCTGTGGTTGAGAGCACCAAATCTATTACAGGACACACCACAAGTGCTGCTGGAGCTATCGAGGCGGTGCTTTGCATCCAAAAAATGCAGCAGAACAGTTCTTGGGTAAATGTTATGAACAACTCGTTTGGATTCGGCGGCAACGATACTTCGTTGATTTTCTCGTCAAATCCTTATTGTTCAGATAAATATAAATACGACGACGGCATCGAGATTGAGACACTCGCCAAATCAGAAATCACCTCCGAGGATGATTTGGACGACATCAAGCAGTTTCTCAAACCGTCGGAATACCGCCGAATGGGCACAATTCTCCGCAGTTCGCTGCTCACATCGCTCCGTGCGTTGAAACAGAGCGGCATAGATATGCCCGATGTCATCATCACAGCCACCTCGCTCGGCTGTTGGAACAATTCCGAAAAGATTTTGGACAATCTTCCCGAGCCTATGCCCACGCTCTTTATGCAGAGCACTCACAACACCATAGGTTCCAATATAGCCATCTATCTCAAATGCCACGGCTACAACATCACCTATACGCAGGGCAGGGATTCATTGCAGCGTGCGTTAGACGATGCCGGGCTGCTGATAAAGAGCGGACGTTGCAAAACGGTGCTTGTGGGACTTCACGAGGAGACCACCGAACGATACCGCAACCTAATGAAAGCCAACGGCATAGACCAGTTGCCGTCGCTATACTCCATGTCGATGGTGTTAACTGCCAAAAAATAGCTTGCTGATATGGACGGACAGAAGAAACAATTGAGCGACAGAGGAATATGCGTTGTGATTCCTGTATTCAACAACGAGAAGAGCATCCGCGACGTTGTGCTTCATAGTCTCGACCAATGCTCCGATGTGATAGTTGTAAACGACGGCAGCACAGATTCTACCGGCGACATTCTCCATTCAATCAGCGGCATCACCATAGTGGAATATCCCGAAAACCACGGCAAGGGTTACGCTCTGAAACGTGGTTTTAAGCAGGCTTTGCAGATGGGATTCACCTATGCCATCACCCTCGACGGCGACGGTCAGCATTATCCCGACGAAATATCTAAGTTTCTGAATGCCAACATAGAGCATCCCGGTTCTATAATAGTAGGCGAACGAGATTTAAGCGGCGTTAAACGCACCAAGGGCAGCAGTTTTGCCAACAAGTTTTCTGATTTCTGGTTCTTTTTGCAGACAGGTCAGCGGCTTGGCGACACTCAGTCGGGCTACCGTTTGTATCCGCTCAAAAAACTCTACGGACTTAGCTTGATTTCAGCACGTTACGAAGCCGAACTTGAACTGCTTGTGTTTCCTTCGTGGCACGGTGTCAAGATTTTCACAGTGCCCATCAACGTATATTATCCGCCTAAGGAAGAGCGGGTTAGCCATTTCCGCCCCGTGAAGGATTTTATGCGAATCTTTGTTCTCAACACCATTCTCTGCATACTCACGATTGTATATTCCATTCCTGTGAGGTTGGGAAGGTTTATCTATAATCTATTTCGACCAAATTCTTGATTTTTTTCTATATTTGCGCTATGAAAGAAAAAATATTATCCCTTCTTGAAGACGCCCTGCCCACTGTGGACTGGTCTTCCGACTTTTTGTTCAGCGCGATGGATTCGCTTGCTGTAACTACCGTGCTGGCTGTGCTTTCCGACGAGTTTAAAATCAATTTGGATTCGGAAGACGCTACGCCTAAGAACTTTATGACTATCGACAGCATTGTGGCGCTTGTAGAAACCAAATTAAACGAAAAATGATTTTCGAAGATTTTCTCAGAGGCAACGCCGAACGCTATCCCGACAAAACCGCCGTGGTATGTGGCAACAAGTCGCTTACCTATAGTCAGTTGTGGCAAGGAGTCTTAGACAAGTCAGCCACTCTGCCCAAGGGTAGGGCAGTGGTGTTTCGTGTGTCGCAAGATTTTGAGTTCATGTTTACATATTTTGCCCTGCATGTCAACGGCTCGGTGGCAGTTCCTTTGGAAAAAGACGTTCCCGAAGAGGGTTTCAACGAGGTTGCCAGTTTGGTCAGCGATTTGAAAACACCCGAGGGTACAGCCGACATACTCTTTACCACCGGCACCACCGGCAAGAAGAAAGGTGTGATGATAAGTCACCGCGCCATTATTGCCGACGGCGAAAATCTTATTGAAGGTCAGGGCTTTACTCACGACACTGCATTTGTAATCACTGGTCCGTTCAACCATATAGCCAGTCTTTCTAAGATATATCCCATAGTTATCAAAGGTGCTACCTTGATAATAACCGAGGGAATGAAAAATGTCAACGACTTTTTTGCCGCGTTGGATATGCCGTTTGCCCGGTTTGCCACATTCCTTGTGCCGAGTGCGATACGTATCTTGCTGCAGTTCAGCGGCGAAAAACTCAGACGCTACGCCTCCAAGATTGATTTTATCGAAACAGGCGCCGCTCCGATTTCTCATTCCGACATGCAGAAACTCTGCGAAACATTGCCGCAGGCACGTCTGTACAACACCTACGCATCCACCGAAACAGGCATTATCTCCACATACAATTTCAACGACCTCCGCTGTCTCGAAGGCTGTCTGGGACGGCCGATGAGTCATTCGAAAATCATTATCACGCCCGACGGACTCATCTCGTGCCAGGGCGACACCATTATGAGCGGATACGCCGGCGACGACGAACTTACTGCAAAAGTATTGAAAAACAATACGATATACACCTCAGATTTCGGACTTATCGACGAGGATGGAATGTTGCGGTTGAAGGGACGTGTCGACGACGTTATCAATACCGGCGGATTCAAAGTGGCGCCTACCGAGGTGGAGAGCGTGGCACTATCGATGCCGCAGATAACCGACTGCATCTGTGTGGCGGCACCGCATCCGATACTGTCCACCGCATTGAAACTTATTTATGTGGCATCCACCAATGTAACCAAAAAAGAGATTGCGCTATATATCAAATCAAAACTCGAAAGTTTCAAAGTGCCAGTGTTTTACGAACAAGCCGACAAGATACAGCGCACCTACAACGGCAAGATAGACCGAAAGTTTTATCGTCAAAACCAATAGCAATGACCCCCAAGGAGCGTCAACTGATACAGGAACACCAGTCTGCCAATGTTCACGATTTGGCTCTGCGGCTTCGCGACAGCGACGATGTGAGGGCTAAGTTTGTGTTGCAACAGATTCAGGGTCTGCAGATTATGAGGCGCAAGATGCCGCTCTGGGCTGACAATCCCGACATAGAATATCCCGAGCATCTGCCGTTGGAGCAGTGCTCGTCTGCCTTTACAGCCGGCTACAAAAACGAGGTGGCGCAACGTCTTCTTGGTGATTTTGAACTCTTTACAGATTTGACAGGCGGATTTGGCGTTGATTTTTTCTCCTTGTCAGAAAAATTTCAAAAAGCCGTCTACAACGAGCGCAACGCTGACCTGTGCCATATCGTCAGCCAGAATTTTGAGGCTTTGCATCGCACCAATGCTGTTTTTCAAAACGCTGATGGAGTGGACTTTATCAAAAATTCCGCCGATCATTTCAACCTTATATTTATTGACCCTGCCCGTAGAAATGCCGACGGCAGAAAAACTGTCTTGATTTCAGATTGCGAGCCTGATATTCTTGGTTTCCAAGATATTATGATTCAAAAATCTGACATTGTGATGATCAAGCTTTCGCCGATGGTGGATATTGCCGACTGCGTGTCAAAACTGCACAATGTGAGCGAGGTGCATATTGTGGCCACCGACAATGAATGCAAAGAGGTGCTGATAATACTTCAACAAGGGTATGATGCCGAACCTAAAATATTCACTGTCAACGACAACCAGCGTTATTCATTCCGTCTTTCCTCCGAACGTGAATGTCAGGCAGAGTTTTTCCAAAGCAAAGATTTTGAGAAAAAATATCTCTTTGAGCCTAACGCCTCGGTGATGAAATCGGGAGCGTTCAAAATTCTTACAAAAGATTTTCCAGTGCGTAAACTTCATCCGTCGAGTCACCTATATATTGCAGAATCAGATATTTGTGATTTTCCAGGACGGCGTTTTCAGATTATCCGCACGGGTTCCACCAAGGATTTTAAAGAGATAAAGTCGGCAAATTTGGCTGTACGCAACTTTCCCGACAAGGCGGAAACCTTGAAGCGAAAGCTTAAAATCAAGGATGGAGGAAATTTTTATCTTTTTGCTACAACTCTTGTCGATAACGAAAAGGTTATAATTCAATGTGTTAAGATACTATCGTAATTTTTTATCCGAAAAAATCTTAACAATATTTGACATTTGCCAAAAAATAACTTAAATTTGCGCTTTAATAACCTTGCATTCTGCCAAATTATGAGAAATAAGTTATACGGCATATTAGGAGCGATACTGTTGAGTTTGCTGCCGCTGATTGCCTCAGCGCAGTTAGACACACTGCCTATCAACATTCGCGAGGTGTTAGACAAGTCTAACATCAGTTATGATGAAGTTGACAACGACAAAATCGTGATTTCTGCTGGTCGTACCGCCAAGAGTGTCGACGAGCTGCCTGTAACTATCTACATCATCTCTCACGACGACATTATCAAAAACGGATACGTGACACTGTGCGACGCGCTTAAAACTGTGCCTGGCATACGTGTTTCGCAGCCTTGTTCAGGTGAGTTTGGCGAGGGATTTATGCAGCGCGGAATGTTGGGCAACACCTACACAAAGATACTTCTCAACGGTGTGGAAATCAAGCCTTCGGCTCCTACTGGAATGCCTTTGGGTGCGAACATCCCCGTTCGTCAGGCCGACCGTATCGAGATTGTCTACGGTCCTGCGGCTGCAAGCTACGGCAACGACGCTTGTTCGGGTGTGATCAATATCGTTACCAAGCAAGACATCGAAAAGACATTCGCAAGTGCCGACGTAATCACCGGCACAGGCGACTATCACTATATCAACTTTATGGCTGGCGGCAAATTTGGTCGTGGCCGTCACGTGGCGCAGTATATGGTGTACGGCACCAACCTCCGCTACAAGAATATGAATATCACCGACTACGACGAAAAAGACCTCTACAACCGTTGGAACTATTTCCAGCAGCGTGGAACACCGTTTGTTTGCCATATCGACTCTTTTATGCCTATCGACATGACCCAAGAGAGATACGACAATTTGGACGCTATGTCGAATAGAATGCAGCCGGGCGGATTGAAAGAGTTTAGCGAGATAGTGGGCTACACCGCAGGATGGCACGGCGACACTTGGTATCCCGAAATTTCGCGCATACAGCAGGAGGCAGCCCAGGCAGGTATCGAGCTCAAATACCGTGGTTTGACATTCTTGTACAACTATATGCACCGCAGGGATTTCTCATCGCTCGGACAGACTCCTATGCTGTTCCGCTACGATAGTCCCGACTTTATGATGGGTGAAAAAATCATACGCGCGGTAGTTTCAGGCGACTGGACATTTGGAAATTTCTCCACCAACACAGTTTTGAAATATTTCCGCTACCGTTTGGACGACAATTCGCAGCGTGGCGTATGCTACTCGCCTTATGTGCAGTATATGTACGGCGCTGGCGACGACGCAGGTTTCGAGGAGAATATTTCGTATCAGCCTACCAAGAACCTCAGCTTTACTGCCGGCGTTTCGTATACTTACACCGGCGTGCTGCCTATCACCAACGAATCGCCCTACAAGTTCCCGAAGGAAAAATACACTGCTTTTGCCAAGAACGTAGATTATTCTGATCCTATTTTTGGACAGTTTGGCATCTACCCCTACGCATATTACACCAACGGCGCATACGCTCAGGGCGTGTGGGACTGGAAGATGATATCACTTACTGGCGGTGTCCGCTACGACTACAACTCGTTGTGGGGCAGCACCGTCAACCCTCGTATTGCTATGCTTGCCAAACTTACCGACAAGCTTACATTCCGTGTTTCTCGAGGATATGCCTACAAGGCACCTTCGCCACAGCAGCTTTATGGCGTTACTGGTGTGGACGGATCAATCACAGTGGCCAACGTTTTCAAACGTTTTGGCATACAGAAAGATACAACACTTGTGGCATATCAGCAAGTGCCCGCCCGCAAGCTTGAACCCGAGCAGGTGGCTTCTACCGAGTTTGGTCTCAGATACTATTTCAACCATACCAACTATGTGGACGCTATCGTATATACCAACCGTGTGAAGAATCCTATCGACCGTTGCTGGGGCGAACTCGACTCCACATACGTAGGCCGTGGTAGTTCGGCTATATATACAAGCGATGGCAAACAGTACACCAGAACATACCGCAATGTGGAAGATGCCGAAATCAAACTCCGTGGATATCAGTTGATTTTTGTGATGAAGGATGTGATTCCGGCTATCAAGCTCAATGTCAACGGAGGTTTCACACTCTCTATGGGACATGAGAATATCTACGACCAGAACTCTGCCGACGAGTCAACTTACGGTCGTATGGATTATATTCGCCAGACACCGCGCTACCAGGTGCAGCTTGCATTTGATTTCACATTCTGCCACAATATTATGCACTTCCGTGCCGAGAATGTTTATTGCAGCAAGTGGGCAAGAAAATATTACAGCAGTCCCGACAACGATTTGTTCTGGGCCGACGGATATTACAACCTGGATTTGGCTTACAGCCTGTCGATCGGCAAGAACCTTCACGCTATGGCGAAGGTTACCAATGTGCTTAATACACAGTACGGTGGAATCGACTCAAAAGAGATGGACGTAGATTTGCCATATAATCCGCAACTTTTACGTAATTTAAGGCTGTGCCTATCTTACGAATTTTAAAATTTAGGAACAGTATTTGATAAATAGAAAAAAAAAGAAGTAATAATTAACAACAAATATACAAGGAAACACAGATGCGCAACATAACCCATAAAGTTATAATCACCTTAACGGCAATATGTTTCTGCCTGACGCTCAATGCTCAGACGGGTGACATCATTGTTCGTCAGCGTGACAGCATCTCCGCACTTGTACAAAAAGAGACTGACGCTTCTAAGCTCGCCGTGCTCTACAACCAGTTGGCATACCGCTATCTCGACCTTGAAGACGACGCAAACCTTATTACCGCAGCCGAAAAATCACTTACGTATGCTCGTCAGAACAAGCTCGACAATATTGCCTACGACGACAATATCCTTCTTGGACGTGCCTACGCCAAAACCAACGATCCTGAAGACGCTCTTCACTGTTATATAGCAGCTCAGAACCTTTTGGACAAAACCGACGAGGGCAAACTCGCAAGCGCAGACATCGACACCGAGATAGGCCTTTTATATTTCGACCGACGTCACTACAACCGCGCATCTGAAAACTTCGCGTCATCGCTCGAGGAGTACAAACGCGCCAACGACGCCGAACGTATCAAACAAAACACCAACTATTTGGCTGTATGCGCTTATCTTAGCAACGAATACGAAGCGGCGGCAAATTATTACAACACCCTTCTTAATACATATAAAAAGGAGGGCGACCGCGAAATGCAGAAACAGTGCATGCGCCGTCTTGCCGACATTTATCAGAAACTCGGTCAGTACGACAATGCTTTGGATGTCAACTCCAAATTGTACGATATGTGCGCCACCGACGGCGACACACCTACCGCACTCAACGCACTCAACAATATAGCCTACTGTCAGGTGGCTGGAGGAAACAGCCAAAACGCTTTGGATATTTTCCGTCAGATTACCGACACCGACCAGCTTTTGGATCCTTCCGACGACCAGCTTGCCGGCACTTACACCAACATCGGTCTGTGCTATCAGAATATGGGTCACGACAAGGAGTGCTACGATTATCTCACCAAGGCAGCAGAGATTCGCAAGAAAAACAATCAGGACGACGGCTATTCGCAGGTCAACAATATTTTGGCGCTTGTTTACCTTAAGAACAAGGACTTGCACAACGCCGAGCAGGTTTGTCTCGAAGCCATCGACGCTGCTGAGCGTGCCGGTGATCCAAAATTGCAGAGCGAGGCTTATCAAACTTACAATCAGATTCTTCAGGCCAAAGGCGAATACGAGAAGGCTTTGTCATACTACCAGAAGTACCTCAACCTTCGCGATTCTACTCAGCTTCACCGTATGATCGACGAGCGCGACCTCAACGAAGACCTCCGCCGTTTGGAGGAGGCCGAGAAACGCTACACCGAAGAAATTGTTGACGCCGAAATTGCCGAGCTTACCAACCGTCAGCTCAAACTTATGGCTGAGGCGGCTCTGCGCGACAAGGAGTTAGCCGACCGCCAACTTGAACTTCAAGAGCTGGAGCAGGCACGATTGAAACAGCAACTCGCCCTTGCCCGCCAGCGTCAGGAGGCAGCCAAGCGCGACGCCGAAATCCGACGTCTTGAGCTGGAGCAGGAGAGGTCCAAAGCCGAACTAGCACAGAAACAGGCTGAGGAACGAGAACGTCAGAGCCAGATCGACCGACTGAAAGCCGAGCAGGAGAAACAGGATATGGAGCTTGAGAACGAACGTTACGAGAAACAGCTCTATATTCTTGCTATTGTTTTGGCAAGTGTGATTCTCTTGGTTTCGTTGTTCATCCTTATTATGGTACGACGCAAAAACCACCTTCTCAACGAGCAGAAGGCAGAAATCGAGTGCCAGAACGCCGCTCTCACTCAGAAAAACGAGGAGATTATTCTCCAGAAAGAGAACCTCCAGATGGCCAACCAGGAGATTATGACCATCAACGAGGAGATAGGCCGTCAGAAAGAGATTATCGAAAACAAAAACAAGTCGATTACCGACAGTATAGTATACGCTAAACGTATCCAGCAGGCTGTATGTCCTCAGCCCAATTTCCTGAGAGACTACGGGTTGGATTACTTCCTCTTCTTCCGTCCGAAGGAGATCGTCAGCGGCGACTTCTACTGGTTTACCCACGATGGCGAATATGTGTTCGCAGTGGCTGCCGACTGTACGGGTCACGGTGTGCCGGGCGCTTTCATGAGTATGCTCGGCAACTCGCTGTTTACCAAGATTATTACCGAACGCAAGGTGTACGAGCCCTCGCAGATTCTCAACCAGCTTCGCGACGAGGTTAAGAGCGCTCTCCACCAGGAGAACATCATGTCGCAGCGTAAGGACGGTATGGACCTCTCGCTCCTGAAGATCAACACCAAGACCCTTATGCTCGAGTTTGCCGCAGCCAACAACAACGGCTACCTTATCCGCCATTACAACAAGGGCGAGGAGGAGATTGCAAACGCCAACAAGCAGGGTCGCGACTTCGTTACCGAAACTTCCGACGGTTATCTGCGCCTTATCACCCTGCCTGCCGACAAGATGCCTATCGGTGTGTATATCCGCGACAAGGAGAGCTTCACCACCAAGACCGTTCAGCTGCAGAAGGGCGACTCTATCTACCTGACATCCGACGGCTATATCGACCAGTTCGGCGGTAAGGAAGGTCGTAAGTTCTTGTCGTCTAACTTTACCCGTATGCTTGTGTCTATCAATTCGTTGCCTATGGAACAGCAGTGTCAGACAGTCATCGACACTCACGACAAGTGGATTGGCGACGCTTTTGTTCAAATCGACGACATTATCGTTTTCGGTTTGAAGGTGTAATGTAGAAACCTTAAAACTATAACTGTGATAAGATTAAAGAATATTTTGCTGACGGCTGCTATGGTTGTTCTTTCCGGCAGTCTATTTGCTCAGAAAGTTATCACCGGCACTGTCTACGACAGCAATCACAAGCCGATTATGGGTGCGTCTGTTTCTGTAGAAGGCACCGATATTATGACCCTCACCCGCACCGACGGCACATATACAATCTCCGTTCCCGAGGAGTATGAGATGAATCCCTTGGTGGTGAGGTATGTGGATTTTCCTCCGCGCTACCTTTTCTCCAAAAACGTTTCCGACGTGGTGTTTGAAATCGTTCACGAGAAGACTAACGAGGAGATGGTGGTATCTACACAGAAGAGGTTGCAGACCGCAGTGGAGGTGCCTATCTCGCTTACTGCGTTTGACCAGGCCAAGCTCGACGAGCTAAACACCACTCAGATCGACGAAATCAGTTACTTTGTTCCGGGCTTCACCAATATCATTCAGGGACAAAACAAGGCGGGATATTCTATCCGAGGCGTTACTTCCGACGGTATGGAGAGCTTTTTCCAGCCCCGTATCTCAGTGTTTCTCAACGGCGTTACTGTTTCGCGCGAGCAGGTTTCGGCTATCGAGCCTTACGACTTGGAACGTATAGAGATTGTGCGTGGTCCTCAGGGAACTCTTTTCGGTCGTGGTGCTGAAATCGGAGCTGTCCACTTTATTACCAAGCGTCCCGAAAAGACATTTTCTGGTCACGTGACCGGCAACTACGGCGGCTACAGCCAATACGGCATTCAGGGATATGTCAATGTGCCTATCAATGAGAAATTTGCCGACCGTTTTGCGTTGAAGTACGATTATCACGACGGATATATCGAAAACCTTGCAGGAGGCAAGCTCAACGGACGAAACACTATCGCCCTTAGAAATACTTTGGGCTTTTATCCTAAGGCTAATTCCAAGTTTAACCTCATACTCGACTTCCAGTCCGACAACAATCCTGGCGTATGTTTCAAATCGCAGACGATAGCTCCCGATGGTGGCGACACGTCGCCTTTTACAGCCGCCTACCTCAACGGTGGCGACGCTCTTGGGCTTAAGCGCAACCTCTTTGGTCTAACTTTGGAATATGAGCACGACTTTAATTCAAATCTCGGTATATCAAACATTTTCGGTGCACGCACCTGTTATGCCGACGAGTTTTTCGATGGCGACGGCACATATCTTTACATTCTTGACGCACAAGAGACCGCATCTCAATATCAGTTGAGCGAGGAGTTCCGTCTTAACTGGAACAATGGCGACCGTCTCAGTGGTTTTGTGGGCGCAGGCGCAATGTACGAATATTGCGAGCACTCAATGGTGACTAAATCAAACCTCAATATGATGTTCCCTGCCAGTGTGGGTCCCGTTTTGAGGGCTGAGTTTGAAAAATCGTTTGCGGTGCTGCCTGAGTCTATCAAGGAAGGCATCGACCAATATAAGGCTGTACTTAGCGCACAGTATCCTGCCTATTCTGATATGATAAGCCAGGCTTTGGACGCCTACACCGATGCGGTTTGTCCGCAGATAGCCACGTCGTTAAACGAACAGCTTGATGTTTGGTTCAAGGATTCGCAATGGGCTACCTCGCCTGATTTCGCTGGAGATACCAAGAACATTATCAGCGGCATCCTTATCAATACCCTCAACGGTATGATGCAGCAAAATCCGCAGATTTCGGCACTTCTCGGAGGTATGACTGCCGAGCAGGTGGTAGGCGGAATGGGCATCGAAGACAAGCTTGCTGGAATGAAAGCTTATTCAGGACTTACCTTGAGTCCCGATTACGAAGAAAACCATACCAACATTACCCGCAACTTTGAAACCGACGTGTTTGCCGACGTCAACTGGAATGTGATGGGCAACCTTTATCTAACGCTCGGTCTGCGTGGTACATACGAAAAACAGAGAACAGGATATCTCTCAAATTCAGATACTTCGCCATTCCCCAGTGGTGAGAACATTATTTATCAGAATACCGACGGCGTAACTTATTGGATCGAAGGCGACAATTTCTCATGGGTGGGACGTTGCGTTATCAACTATATGATCAACAATGTTAACAACATTTACCTGTCGTTTGCAAAGGGTCGCCGACCGGGCGTTGTCTATTTCAACTACAACCCCAACGACTCTGTTATTCTCCGTCCCGAGGCGATTTTCAGCTTGGAGTTCGGTGCCAAGGGCAACTTGTTGCACAACACGCTTTCGTATGCCGCCTCGTTTTACGCTTACAACTGGCTGCATTTTCAGAGCAACGTAGCCTATGTGGACGAGCAGGGCAAGAACAAGTACAAGAACAACGACAAAGGCCGCGCTCAATGCTACGGGGTGGAAGCGTCGCTTAAATATACTTTCCCACGTTTCCTAAGCTTGTTCGCCGACTACACATATTTTGATGGCAAGTTTGCCGACAAGGACGAGGACGGCAACGAGCTGGAGCTTGCTGGACACAGTTTCCGACTCAGTTCTAAGCACGCCTTCGACTGCGGCTTGAATGTAGAAGTGCCATTCAAGGAACGTTACACAGCCTATTTCCGTCCCAACTATTCGTATAAGAGCAAGTTGTATTTTGAAGACAGCAACCGTGAGGACATATCGCAAGAAGGATGCGGAATCTTGAACGCCACTTTGGGTGTATATTTCACCAAGCGCAATATGTCGTACGATTTTGGCTTATGGGCAAAAAACATCACCGACACCCATTATCTTATCGACGCTGGAAATGCCGGTGAGCAAATTGGTTTCCCCACTTTCGTGGCAGGAGCTCCTGCCAACGTGGGATTCAGAGTGGCAATCGGTTTTAAATAGTTAGAGCATTTTGGGCGGACGGTAGCCGTCTGTGCTGTTGTCGGTAACCGCGGTATTGGCTGCGGCTGCTGCGGTGTTGCTTTGCACATTGTTGTTCACGGCTTTGGCTGCTGTTGTGGCAGTGTTGTTCTGCTTTTTGTAATGCTCTACCGCAAGGTGGGCAATCATGTTAGAGATGTTGGCGTCGGTGTTGTCTTCCACAGAAATGAAGTGGTCGCCCAGCAGTTCTTTCCAGCATTTTTTCACAGTATTGCTGCTTCCTACCCAGTCGAGAATGTTGATGTGGTAGATTTCCCAGCTTTTGCGGGCTTCGGCAATTATCTCTCCAGACGTTACGCCCTTTTCGGCGCCTCCGAACAAGTTGTGAAGTGCCTTCATAGAGTAGTCAGCGTGGTTTGGCTCGTCGCCGATGGTTATCAGCAGACCCTTTTTGCCGCGTTTCTTGATAGCGTCGCAAGAAGTGTGACGTGCTGCGAAATAGTATACCAAGGAAGTGCTTTCGCCGCCGTTGCCGCCTCCGCCGCCTTCCAAGTATATCGAAGTCAGCCATTTTTCCATCAGCTCGTCGCTTGCCTCAAACTGTCCCACTTGCAGCGGGAACTCGTCGCAGAGGTGGTCGCCGTAAGCCGCAAAGCAGAGCTGCGGGCAAGGTACGCCTTCGTCGAGAATCTTTTTCATCACCTCGGGAAAGTCGTTTTTGATAAGGTGCGCCGGCACGTGTCCCATACTGCCAGTAACGTCTAATCCTATGATAATCGGCAGAGTGTCGGGGTGTTCCTCGTTTTCGCAACATTCGCGCACCTTGCCGTAAGGATTCATCATCGGGTTCATAGTCGTCTGTGTGAAAATTTCTTCCATAGACGCTCTTTCATATTTTACGCTGCGCCTCATTTGCGCTGTGTCGTAAGAATAGTATCCTGCTCCCATTGTTATTTTATTTTAGAGGTGAAACTTGGTATTAATTCTTTGATTTTGTCCATTTCGGGATAAGGTCCGAAAAGGTACTCATAGCGGTCGACCACTATTTCGAGAATGATTAGGTCGTTTCGCTTGTCGATTCCGATCTGTATGTCCTTCTCTTTGAACTCTGCGGCGTTGAAATCGCTCGGCACTACCTGTGTGCTTGTGATACTCGACGGACAGAGGTCGAGTATAAGGTTCTCGCGTTGGCGGTCGTACTGGCGGATTCGTCGTATACGGTCTTCGATGTCGCGACGGTATTCAATTTCGGTATCTTCTGCGATACCCTCTGCACGGTCTTCACGAATTTGTCGGAATGATGCCGTTAGGTTGTCTTTAAATTTTGCCATGATATTTTGTTTTTTTAGTTATACATTCAAAAGTTTCATATTGTAATTTCTACACAAAGATACGGAGAGATTTCTTTTCTTGTTGCATACTTTGTGTAAAAATTACACAATAAAAATGTTAAAAAATGTTAATCGGTTGAGTTGTAGGAATATAGAATAAAGAAATTGTTGAATGATTTTGAGATAAAGCGACGTTATGTTGAGAAAATATGTTAACTTTGCTTTATAATAATATAGAGTGTAATATGATAGTATTTCCCAACGCCAAAATAAATATCGGGCTGGACATCACCGCCCGCCGACCCGACGGATTTCACAATTTGGAAACCGTTTTTTATCCTGTGAGGCTTAACGATTGTCTCGAATTTGTTGAAAACCACAAAGATAGCGACCATTTTGAAACCTCGGGCATAGCCATTCCGTCAGATGGCAAGCCAAACCTTGTGGAGAAAGCCGTGGCAAAAGTACGCGAGCGGTTCGACGTGCCGCCTATCGACATTCATCTGCTTAAACACATACCGTCAGGAGCGGGCTTGGGCGGAGGCAGTGCCGACGCCGCATTTATGATAAAGGCATTGGACGAACATTTCAAACTGGGAATGGACGACGAGCTAAAGCTCTCTATGGCAGCCACTTTGGGTAGCGACTGCGCCTTCTTTATTAAAAACCGACCGTCATTCGCAACCGGCAGGGGAGAGGTGTTTGACGAAATACCCTTGAAATCAGACCTTAACATAGTGCTGGTGAAACCCGACGTGTCGATTTCCACGCCCTACGCCTATTCGCGAGTAAAGCCGCAGACCCCGCAGCATAGTCTCAGAGAGTCGGTGATGAAACCGGTGAGCCAATGGCGGCAGCTGGTGAAAAACGACTTTGAGCAGTTCTTGTTTCCCGAGCTTCCACAGCTTGTGGTCATCAAGCAGCGTCTGTACGAAAGCGGCGCGGTGTACGCCTCTATGACCGGCAGCGGATCGGCATTCTTCGGTATTTTTGACCATGAGCCGTTGCTACACCCCGAATTGGAGAAAATTAGAATTTTATAAGCCTTGTAAAGTGTTAAATTTCAACGGATTGATAAATTATTAAAAAAAACATGGCTTTTTGGAATTATATTTGCCAAAAAGTTTGTAATTTAGTCAACTAATATAATTAAAAGACTGACAGCGCAACAGATACGCCTTATTTACTGCACAACGATTACAACATACTGATTATCAATGAATATTGACAAAAAGAATACTAAACTACGTAGAAACATCAATATATTTCTTGTATTGTTTTCGATAGCTGTGTACGCTGTTGTGTGCGTTCTTGTAATCGTGAACCGCAACGCCGAGTGCCAGCAGGAGGTGGACGAGAAGATGCAGACCGCTGTGTACAACCTTCGCGACCGTCTCATTACCGAAAACAAGACCTCGTGCGACAAGGCGTCGGAGAGTCTGCGTCTGTTTACACATTTCCTTCGTCAGGGCGGACAGGTTACCGAGGAGCAGGACTCCATCTCGCGTCAGGTTACCGACTTTGTTTCGGGCGAGACATTCTACCGCAAAGTTCCCCGCTGGACTATCCGTGGACGCGACATCTCTACAGTGCAGACTATAATCGACAATGTGTACAGCCTTACTGGTTCGGTATCAGCTATTTACCAGAAAATTCCCGAAGGCTACCTTATCAGCGCGTCAAACTTCGACCATTCCGACAAGAACCTGCTCAACGACATCTATATTCCCAACAGCAGCGAGATTATCCCCATTGTGGAAAACGCCGAGATATACACCGGCAACATGACCATATTGAAAAAGCAGTATGTGGCATCGTTCTTCCCGCTCTATATCAATTCCAAAATCAACGGAATGATATCCTGTATGCGTCCGTTCGGGCTCAACCGCGAAACTGTGGAGTATATCAAAAACCAGAGCTTCGGACAGTCGGGATACCTTTTTGCAGTGTGCCTTTCGGGCAATATGTACATCCATCCCGAAATGTCGAGCAAGGAGAGCCTCCACACCGTGCGCATAGTCAACAAGATAAAGCAGGCGTCGGAATCAGAGCGGATGCTCACCGAGTCGTTCATTATGCCCGACAAGGATGTGCAGGTGCGTCAAAAGACACTTTATATCAAAGAGCTTGACACATACATCGGCGTGTGCTGTCCCGAATCGGAGCTGGAAATCAACACCTCAGAATTCTCGATTATCATATCGGCGTTGGCTGTTGGATGCATTCTTACAGCTATACTTTCGGTATTCTTAAACTCATTGTTTTTCAGACTTTTTGGCAAGATACGCAAGTCGGTGATGCTGATTTCGCAAGGCACTCTGCCCGAAACTCAGTCGAAACCTTCGGTGCTCGAACCCAAAGAGATAGCCGAGCTTGAACAGTACGTGGCCGACATTGTGAAAATCAAGAACCAGCGAATCAAGTGCATAGAGAAAATTTCGGCAGGCGACTTTGATTCGCCCGAAGACATTGAGCCTGGACGCGACGCAGAGGCCGACCTTGTGGCAGGACTGCGCAAGAAGCTGACTATCAAGAGCCAGGAAAACCTCAAGCGTCAGGAAGAGGAGGAGCACACCGACTGGGTAAACGCCGGAATCACCAAATTTATCGAGATTCTCCGTTTCCACGGTCAGGATCGTCAGGTGCTTGCCTACAACATCATCAGCAACATTGTTAAATACCTGGGAGCCAACCAGGGTGCGCTATATTTCACCAACGAGGACAATCCCGAACACGTAACTCTCGATATGGCAGCCTGCTACGCTTACGAAAAGCAGAAACTTATTCAGGAGAGTTTTTCGGTAGACGAGGGACTTCTCGGCCGCGCATACCACGAGAACCGCATCATCAACCTCACCGAGCTGCCCGAAAACTACATCAAGATTGTGAGCGGACTTGGCGGCGCCGAACCGTCGAACCTTATTATCGTGCCGCTGATATTCAACAACAAGAACAGCGGAATGATAGAGGTAGCATCGTTTAAGGTGTTTCAGCCGCACGAGGTAACATTTCTTGAACGCATTGCCGAGAGTATCGCCAGTGCTATTTCGGGCTTGAAAATCAGCGAACGCACCGAGTCTCTTTTGCAGAAGAGCCAGGAGCAGAGTAAGTTGATGAAGATTCAGGAGGTGGAAATGCGCCGAAACCTTGCCGAAATGCGCCGGCTCAAAGAGGAGACCGAAAACAAGGATTCAGAAATGCGCGGTCTGTTCCGTGCCGTGGAGGCCACATCGCTCGTGACCGAATACGACAAAGACGGCACCATCACTCACGTAAATCCAAGAGTTACCGACCTTTTGCAGGTTTCTGAGGAGGAACTTATTGGCAAAAACCACTCCGACATATCTTCGTTTAAACCTGAAAATAAAGAATATCGCAAATTCTGGGACGACCTTCGACACGGTCAAACCCGTTCAATGGTGGAATCTATCGACACTAAACAAAAAAAGGTGTGGATTTCGGAAACATTCTCGCCGGTTTTGGACGACAAAGGCAACGTGTTGAAAATTATCAACATCGGTATGGACGTGTCGGAAACCAAAGTGCTTGAACGCCAGCTGCGTATGCAGGAGCGCGAAATCAACCGGCAGATGGACAAGATGAACGAAAAGGAGAAAGAACTGCTTGACAAACAGAAGTTTATCGAAGACCGCGAGCAAGAGGTGAAGACATTTACCGAAACCTTCGACCGCTGTATGGTGCGTATCGACTTCAACCGCCGTGGCATCATACTCCACGCCAACTCGATGTTTACCAACATGATGATGATGGCAGAAGGTTCGGCAGTAAACCACGACCTTACCGAGTTTCTCGTTCCCGAGGCGGTAGTGCTGTTCGACACGTCGCTCTCGATGCTCTTGCAGGGCAAGGAACTTGTGGAAAAACTCCGTTTCGTGTCGGGCAACACAGGCAAGAAGACCACTGTTATGGCCAACGAATACCCAATTATTAACACCAAAGGCGACGTTGAGCGTATCATGCTCATCGGCAGCATCATAAAAGAAGGATAGAGTTATGTTCAACAATCTAAAGACCAAAATAGACACCCTTCTGAAGCAGTCGTACAACTTCTACACTGCGTACTCTTTGGTATGCTTTGTGGTGATTATGGCTATTGCCATCACTATAGGTATGATTGGCCGTCAGCGTCACATCGACGAAACCAAGGGTCAGATGGAGCGGTCGGCGGTGAGGGTGGCAGAAAAAGTGGCTGGCTCTATCGAGCAGTACGCCGCCAAAATAAAGAAACTCACCACCTGGTTTAACCAAATTGGCAACCCCGAACTCAAGTTTGACCTTTCGCGCGACCAGGCGGCAGTGGTGCTCGCCGAGAATATTGCCGACGAACCCGATATGAAGTCGCTGTTTACAGTTTGGGAGCCGCAGATGTTCGACGGCAAGGACGCCGACTTTATGATGAAAGAGTATCACGACTCCACCGGACGCTTTATTCCTATTTTCACCAAAAACAGCGAGGGCATTGTGGAGCGCGACTTTGTGAAAAACTACAACGACAAAGACGACATCAACTCCTATTATTATTATAAGACACGTCAGGGCATCACATTCGGACGTCCGTACCTTATCCGCGAAAACGCCAAGAACTTGCTGCTTATGCAGGTTACATCGCCGCTTAAATTCGGCACAAGGCTTTTGGGCGTGATAGGAGCGGAGTTCAGCATCAACAGCATAACCTCTGATATTGCCGAAATAGACCTTCCCAAGAAATTTGGCATCACGGTGATAACTCCCGACGGACAGATTATTGCCGCTCCCGAAAAGAAACTGCTGCTGGGCAGAAACTTCGCAAGCATTTTCCCCGACAACAGCGACTACTATTTCCTTAAATTCCGCCGCAACGAGAACTTTGAAATCTTTCAGAACGAGGAATATGTGATTGGCCGCAACTTTAAGATCGACGATTACGGATTCAACTACTGCGTGTGCGCCGTCGCCGACCGAGCCGACATCTCTACATCTGGAAACATCTTCCTTGCCAAGTCTGCTGGATTGGGCGTGGTGGTGTTTGTGCTTTTGGCGCTGATGATTGTGGTGTTCCGCCGTCAGTACACTATGCAGATCGACCAGCTGACCCAGAAGAGCAACGGAATCACCGACGTGGATGCCGACTATGGAACATCAAGCGGTCTGTACATTCCAGAGCTTCGTGTTCTCGACAACATAATGCAGCGTCACCACAGCACATTTGTCAAAATCCGCGACCTCAACCATGAGATAGAAGAACACCGCTACAACGACGTTCTCGACACTCTGCCCAAGGACAACAAGTTTCAGCAGAGCTACAACAAGATGCTCGAGACCCTGCGTATGATAGCCTCGTCGGAAAACGAGCGCAAGGAAAACGAGACACGTCAGAACTGGATCAAGCAGGGCATTGCCCTTATCAACGAGTCGATGCGTATCGGCACCAACCAGGTGGACATACTCTGCGACCATATTCTGCTCGCCCTGGTGAAATACACCGACGCTGTGCTCGGCGGTTTGTACATTCACCTTACCGAAGAAGACGGCAGATACTTGCAGTTAGTGTCGTCGGTGGCTCTCGGCAAAAAGAAAGCCCTGAAAATCAAGATACAGAAAGGCGTAGGTCTTGTAGGCACGTGCGCTCTCGAAAAACGCACTATCTACCTCAACAACCTGCCCGACGACTATATCACTGTGATGTCGGGACTTGGACGCTCTAAACCGAGGTTCCTCGCCATTGTGCCGTTGCTCTACGACAACGAACTTATCGCAGTGGTGGAGATAGCCTTTATCCACGAGCTCAAAGACTATGAGAAAAAGTTTCTCGAAACTATGGCCGACACCGTGGCAAGCGCACTTGTGACGGCACGAATCAACGCCAAAACCGAACAGCTGATGCAGCAGTTCCGCACACAGGCCGCCACTCTCGCCAAGAACGAGAAACTTATGCAAGACAACATCAAGGAGCTGAAAGCCGAGCAGCAGAAGTCGCTCGAGCGCGAGGCTGATATGAAGGGTCTTATCGACGCCGTCAACAACACGATACTTACTATCGAGTACACCACCGAAGGCGTGCTGCTGACAGCCAACGACAAGTACTTGAAAAACATGCACTACGACCTCTCGGAAATTCAGGGCGTAAACGTGCTCGACCTGGTAAAGACTGAACGCGAGGAGCTCGAAACCGTTATCAAGAACGTGTCGACCACAGGACAGTTCTACGAAAAAGAGATGAAACGATTCACCAAGAGCGGCGAAGTGCGCTGGCTGTGGTCTACCTACACACCTTATTATAATTACGAAGGCAAAATCACCAAGATACTCTATTTCGCAATCGACATTACAGAAAGCAAGATGCATCAGGAGGAACTTGAGAACAAGATCAAGCAGTTGGAGGAGCAGGTAAAACAACTCTCCGCCAAAAAGCAAGAAGCCCACAAAGACGACAATAAAACATCATCAGATAACAAATAAATTTTTCTAATACTATGTATTGCAAAACCTGCGGCAAAGAAAATCCGGAAGGAACTATAGAATGTAGCACCTGCGGATGCAACGTTAACGAAGGAAATATGTACTGCCCGCAGTGCGGACACTTCTGTCTGCCTGGCGATTCTCAGTGTGTAAACTGCGGCTGCGAACTTTCGGAAGACGTAAGTTTGAAAATGACCATACCCTCCGTGGCTGTGGAAGAAACCGTTGAACCTGTGCCTCCTATTCCCCAAGAGCAGCAGTATGAGCCAGAACCTGTGTCAGTTCCCGAACCCGAACCGGCTCCCGAACCGGCTGCAGCTCCCCAATTTAACTCTCTTAACCAGAAGTATTGCCGCAACTGCGGACTTACCATCGACGCATCGGCACTCCGCTGTCCGTACTGCGACTCGTTGGAAAACTCGGCGTCGAAATACTGCCCAAACTGCGGTATGATAACCACTCCGCAAGATACATCGTGCGCATACTGCGGCGCTGTGTTCCAGGGTACGCCCTACGAAGCTCAGAGCCAGACTCAGCAGGAAACTATTCAGCAGCAGCCTGTGTCACAAGGTCCTTCGTACCAGCAACCGCAAGGTCCTTCGTATCAGCAGCCCCAGGGTCAGCAGGTACCTCCGTACATATCGGTGCAGACCCCGAGCGTAACATACAACAACAACACATACAACAATTACAACTCTACACGTACTACCATACCTACGGCACAACACGGCGACCGCAGTTTCTTGGTAACGCTGTTGCTCTGTCTGTTTGTAGGATATTTGGGTGTGCACCGTTTCTACACCAAAAACTATATCGCCGGCATTATCCAGCTGCTCACAGGCGGTATGTGCGGTATCTGGTGGCTCATCGACTTGATATTGATTGCGGTAGGCACTTATCGCGACGGCGACGGCTTGCCTTTGCAAAAAGATATTTAAAAAAAATTTACGAAATATATTTACCAATTTCAAAAATAGATTACATTTGCACTTGAATAATTTTGAGTACTGACTTCGGAAAGAACTTTAATTTGCAACGAATGTGAATCCCATAGTTTGCTCTCAATGTTTGCTACCTCCATTTTATTCTATGCTATTTTATATTTTTACACTTTATTATTTTAACAACAATGAACATTTACATTGCAAATTTAAAGCCTGACTTCACTGACAGCGACTTGAATGAATTGTTTAAAGACTACGGAACTATCAATTCCGCAAAAATTATCTACGACAAAGAGACCAAGGTTTCCAAAGGATTCGGTTTTGTAGAGATGCCCAACGACGAAGAGGGTCAAAAAGCCATCGACGAACTCAACGGCGCTACTCTCGACGACAAAGTTATCAAGGTTTCGGTAGCATTGCCTCCGCGTCAAAACGGTCAACAAAACCAAAACCGCGGATTCCAACGTCCTCAAGGTGGATTCAACAACGGCGGACAACGCAGATTCAACAACAACGGTGGCTTCCGCAACAACAACGGCGGATACCGCAACAACAATCATGGATTCCAACGCCGCGGCTACAACAACAACTACACCAACCAAGGCGGATACCGCAACTACAATCAAAACCAAGGCGACGATCAATATGGCGGCTACAACCAAGGCTACAATCAAGGCGGCTACAACAACAACCGCTACAACAACGGCGGCTACAACAACA
>JAGCNK010000029.1 GCA_017645985.1 Bacteroidales bacterium
AAATGGCGAATATAATGCTTGCCACGCCGTTGAATGTGCCAAATGCCACATTCACCTTCGACAGGTCGTCGGCTTTGACTATAGTGTGCTGACGTACAAGCAGAAGAATAAAAACACTTGCCCCAATTGCGAAAAACACTCCGGCATTTTGATAATAGCCCAAGAGCAGCACGGTGATAGCCGTAATTATATGAGCCACAATGCTCAAAGTGAGCGAACGCTTGATGCCGAACCTCTGAGGAACCGAATGAAGATTCTGTTCGGAGTCGAACTGAGCGTCCTGCAGCGAGTAGATGATATCAAACCCACCGCCCCACGAGAGCACAAGCACAAAGTAGAGTAGCGCAACCACCGAAAACTCGCCGCAAACCGCCAGGTATGCGCCCAACGGAGCGAGAGCCATTCCGCAGCCTAACACAAAGTGACACAGCGATGTAAACCGTTTGGTGTAGCTGTAAAACATAACCACGAACAATGCCACTGGCGAAAGATAAAACACCAGAGGATTGATGGTAAACGTAACCGCCACAAACAGCAACGCATTCACTATCACAAAAATAAGCGCATTGCGGGGCGAAATTTTTCCTGCCGGAATCTCACGGTTCTTGGTGCGGGGATTCTGAGCGTCAACATCGCGGTCGAGATAGCGGTTGAATCCCATAGCTGTATTGCGTGCAAACACCATACAGCCAATCACTTGCAAAAGCAGAATCCAGCTGAAACCGCCGCAACTCTTGATAGCCCAAAAAAATCCGGCTAACGCAAACGGCATACAGAATACCGTGTGCGCAAACCGGACTAAGGAGAAATATTGTTTTATTTTTTCAAACATTTCAAATCTGCTAAAAATCAGTCTTCAGAATCGTTGTTGCTTTCTACAGCAGCACCATCTTCCACCTTGTTACTGATCATATTCAAATAGCCGATTTCGTTTTCGTAAAGGAATCTCCACTGACCGCGGGGAATACCTTTCTTGCTCAATCCGGCAAACATCACGCGGTCGAGACGTTTTACCTCGTAGCCCAGCGCCTCAAAAATGCGGCGTACGATACGGTTGCGGCCAGAGTGGATGCGTATTTCCACATCCGACTTGGTGTCGGGATTGGGATATATGATTTCGTCGGCGTTGATAAATCCGTCTTCAAGGTCGAAACCCTCGGCGATACGGTCCATATCGGCACGGGTGACATTCTTGTCGAGAGTAACGTGGTAAACCTTCTGAACCTCGTTGCTCGGGTGAGTGAGTTTCTTGGCAAGGTCGCCGTCGTTGGTAAAGAGCAGCACGCCGGTGGTGTTGCGGTCAAGACGTCCTACGGGATAAACACGCTCCTTGCAAGCTCCCTCGATAAGCTCCATCACGGTGTTGCGTGCGTGAGGGTCGCGGAGAGTGGTGATATAGTCCTTGGGTTTGTTGAGGATGATGTAGCGTTTGCGCTCAGGCTTAACCAAGTGTCCGCTGAACTTAACCTCGTCGGTAAGGTTTACTTTAACGCCCATCTCGGTGATAACTTCGCCGTTTACCTGAACCATACCGGCCTTGATCATTTTGTCGGCCTCGCGGCGTGAGCATAATCCGCTGTTTGAGAGGAACTTGTTCAAACGGATTTTTCCGTCGTGGAGCATTGTGTCGTCCTCGCTCTCTGCGTCGTGCTCAACAGCCTTCTGACGGCGGTCTGAATGATCCCAATATTTTTTGTGGTGGAATCCTTTTTCGTCAACAGTATATTTTGAACCACGGTGACGGAAGTTGTTATTATTATCGTAATTATTTGAGTTGTAACGATTTTCATAACCTTCGCCATCATTGTTCCAACTGTTGTTGTTGTTGAATCGGTCGTTGTTGAAACGGCGGTTCTGATGTCCATAACCACCCTGGTTGTTGTTGTCGCGATTGAAGCTACGTTTCTGATAGCCGTTGTTGCCATAGCCGCCATTGTCGTTGTTGCGGTAGCCATAGTTGTTTCTCTGGCCGTTTCTGTCGCTCTGGTAGCCACGGTCGTTGCCATAGGGCTTGCGTTGGCGGAAGTTCTGACCATCACGGTTGAAACTGCGTTTCTGATAGCTGTTGCCATCATTGTCGCGACTGAAACTACGCTCGTTGTTGTCGTAACTGTTGTTGTCCTTCTTTACGAAAATTCTTTTGCGGCGCGGCCTGCCGCCCTCGTTGTTGTCGCGGGAATAGTTGTCCGAATAGGAGTTGCCGCGGTTATAATTATCTTCCATTGTATTTATAATAATCGTGTTTTAAATTTGCGGCAAAGGTATACAATTATTCGCGAAAAAAAATACATAGTATGAAAATAAAATTGCAAATTATTTTGCTTAATATTAAAATAAAGTGTAAATTTGAACTTTGAAAAATAAAAACAAAGCTATGTCGATAGAAATAATGAAAATGCTGATACAATCGGCATGCGGCGACGGCACTTTGACCGACGCCGACAGAAAACTTTTAGAGAAAAAAGCATCCGATTTTGGTATCAGTCAGGACAAACTAAATAAAATGATTGAGGCCGAACTCAACGGCACTACCTACGAAGAGCCTGCCGCTGCGCAAACCACCGGCGACAATATCGAAGGATCAGGATTTGTGACCGAAGCTCCGCAGCCCGCACCGGCTCCTCAACCGAAACCCGAGCCCCAACCCGAATCCGAAGGATCGGGCTTTATAACGGAAGCTCCGCAGCCCCCGACACCTCCCACTCCGCCTGCTCCTCCGCAGCAAGCGCCCACATCGTCAGCCACTTCGTTGTCGCAAGCGTCGTTTGCACAGAGCACCGCAGTGTCGTCGAGATTTACCGACGTGAAACCGATGTCGACCCAGGGCGCAATGAGCACCGTTTACCAGGGCAAACAATACGGCAAATGGATTATCATCAAGCGTATCAAACCGCAATACAAAGATAACGAGGACTATAAGAGCTTGTTTTTCAAGGAGTTTGAAAACGCTTACCACCTCGACCATCCCAACATCGTGCGCATATTAGACAAAGGCGAGGACGAAGAAGGCGCATTCTACACAATGGAATACGTTGACGGACAAAGTCTTACCGACCTTATCAAGAGCGGACGCACCGTAAAGGACGAGCGTCTGACCAAAAAACTCTTCTCGCAGATGCTCGACGCGCTGTCGTATGTTCACAAAAAACAGATAATTCACCGCGACCTCAAACCCGACAATATGATTGTCACCTACCGTGGCGACAATGTTAAAATATTGGATTTCGGACTTGCAAGCGCCGACTATTTCGACGACAACCTTGTGAAAGTGGGAACGCCCAAATATGCCGCACCCGAGCAGATGACCAAAGGCAACGAGGTAGACCAGAGAGCCGACATCTACGCACTCGGTCTTATCCTTTTGGAAATGACCACAGGTAGTCTCAACGACAAGAACGCCGACACAGTTAAGAATCCTAACTTCCAGGAGATTATACGCAAGAGCACCAAACAGGACCGCGAGGAACGTTTCTACGACTGCCAGGAGGTGATGGAGGTTTTAAACAGACCCATTTCCGCCATACCTACTCCTCCTCCCGTAACCCAGACAGTGCCTCCGCC
>JAGCNK010000221.1 GCA_017645985.1 Bacteroidales bacterium
AAACTCCTAACGGCGAAA
The DNA here is from genome assembly GCA_017645985.1 of Bacteroidales bacterium. Lineage (GTDB taxonomy): Bacteria > Bacteroidota > Bacteroidia > Bacteroidales > UBA3824 > UBA3824. The sequence goes on from JAGCNK010000221.1 coordinate 19, forward strand.
TACAAGGTCCGCCGACTGTGAGCTATTCTAATGCGAATTATTTCGATGTAAAGCGTGCATACGTATTCTGCCGCGCACAGATTACCGACCGCTGGTATTTCTGGTTCATGTATGACTTCTGCGGCATTGTAAACGAGTATTACCTCGACTTTGCAGCAATCCGTGGCGGCAAACTCAACTTCCGCATGGGCGCGTTCAAGCATCCTTTCGGCCTCGAAAACCCCTACTCGCCCACAAAACAGGAACTCATCGACGTATATTCTCAGGCGACAGTCTATCTCGCCGGATGCGGTTCAGACCAGAAATATGGCGTTCAATATGGCCGTGACATGGGTCTCTTGGCATACGGCGACATCGCCGACAAACATCTCCACTATGAACTCGGAATATTGAACGGTCAGGGCGTTTCGTCGTCGAGAGACCGCAATAAAAAGAAGGATTTTGTGGCGCGTTTGGAAGTCTTGCCCTCAAACACTTTCAAAATCGTTGCATCGGGACAGACCGGCTACGGCAACGCGCTCGGATTCTGCCCATACACTCAAAATATTGCCGTAGGTGAAGACTATGAGCGTCATCGCTGGGCGTTTGGCGTGGAGTACAAATCCACAGGCCACATCAACAATGTCGCCGACTACTGGCACGTGCGCCCGCTCGTTATCCGCGCTGAATATCTCGGCGGCAAGGATGGAAACAATCCCTCGGACGGTGCATATCTCACGGTCGGCATTCCGATTGCAAAATCATGGGATTTCGTGGCGACCTACGACTATTTCAATTACAACAAGGATCTCGCCGGCATGGAAAAGACAAAATATGTCGCCGGTTTCCAGTACTGGTTCTATAAACAATGCCGTCTCCAGGCTCAGTACGTTTACACCGATTCTAACGACCCGTTCCTCGGCTCGTATAGTTCTGTGTTGCTCCAGACTCAATTTTCATTCTAACAATCATACAAAATGCTAATAAAGATAATTCTGACATTAATCTTCCTTGCGGTGACGGTTGGCGTGGGCGTATATTCGCGCAAACAGGCTAAGAGCGTGGAGGGTTTTGTGCTTGGCGGCAGGAATGTGGGCGCATGGCTCACGGCGTTCGCCTTCGGCACTTCGTATTTTTCGGCTGTGGTCTTTGTGGGCTACGCCGGACAATTTGGCTACAAATATGGTCTTTCGAGTTCATGGATTGGCATCGGCAACGCCTTGATTGGTTCGTTGCTTGCATGGCTCATCCTCGGACGGCGCACAAGGTTAATGACGCAGCACATCCAAAGCCGCACAATGCCTGATTTCTTCGGCACAAGGTTTTCGAGCCAAGGTCTCCGCGTGGCGGCATCAATCATCGTTTTTGTGTTCCTCATTCCATACACTGCGGGCGTCTATAAAGGCATTTCGGGCTTGTTTGAGATGGGATTTGGCATACCATACCAATGGTGCGTAATCATCATGGCGGCTCTGACGGCGGTCTATGTAATCCTCGGCGGCTATAAGGCGACTGCCATCAACGACTTCGTACAGGGCATCATCATGCTGTTTGGCATTATTGCGGTCATCATGGCTGTGCTTGCCACAAAGGGCGGCCTTTCATCTGCCGTCGAACAACTTTCTCAACTTCCCGCCGACAACAATCCAAGCGCAAACGGCTTGTTTGCAGACATTTGGGGACCTGATCCGTGGAATTTGGTTGGCGTTGTGGTTTTGACGTCGCTCGGCACATGGGGCTTGCCTCAGATGGTCGGCAAATTCTATTCAATCACCGACGAGGCTGCCATCAGGCGCGGCACAATCATTTCAACAATTTTTGCAGTCGTTGTGGCTGGCGGATGCTATTTCCTCGGCGGCTTCGGTCGTCTTTTCGGCACGCCTCCCACACTTCCAAACGGCAAACTCGACTTCGATTCAATCATTCCGGGAATGTTGGAAGGCTTGCCGGACGCTTTGATTGGATTGGTGGTTTTGTTGGTTTTGTCGGCGTCGATGTCAACGCTTGCATCGCTTGTCCTGACCTCAAGCTCCACAATGACTCTCGACCTCATCTACCGCGACAAAAAATCCGAGGAAGGCGAGGTTAAATCCGGACAGATTGACGAAGAACTCTCCGCAAAGATTGAACGCCGCAAGGTTGTGATAATGAGGGTTTTGATTGTGTTCTTCATCGTCATTTCACTCATGATTGCGCTCAATCCTCCCACGTTCATTGCTCAGCTCATGGGCATTTCATGGGGTGCATTGGCTGGAGCGTTCCTCGCGCCCTTCATGCTCGGTCTTTATTGGAAAAAAGTCACCACGGCATCAGTTTGGGCATGCTTCATTTGGGGCGTTGGCATCACGCTTGCCAACATGCTCGCCGGCAATCCATTCTCGCCCATCAACTGCGGCGCCGTCGCAATGGTCGGCGGATTTGTTGTGGTGTTCATCGTCAGCCTTTTCACAAAGAAAATGGACAAGGATACAGTCTCAAAGATTTGGGAATGTTATAAGAAGAAGTAGTTTATTTAGAGTCTTCCGTCAACGGCATCTTGTGGCATGAAGCCTTTCACGTCATATACGATACCGCCTGACGGTTTGAGCATTTCGCGAAGGTTAAGATTCCTGAAATCATCATGCGCCACGCACAGCACAATGGCATTATAGCCGGTGTTTTGCGTGGCGTTTTTGGTTATTTTAATGCCGTATTTTTCATTTACTTCCTGCGCGTCAGCCCAAGGGTCGAGGACGGTGATATTTGGGGTGTATTGATGGAGAGTGCTGTAAATGTCGGCGACTTTTGTGTTTCGGATGTCGCGGCAGTTTTCCTTGAATGTAAAGCCGAGAAGGAGAATTTCGGCGTCTTTTACCATGATTCCGCGCAAGTTCATGAGTTTTATCACCTGGTTCGCAACATACTCCCCCATGCCGTCATTAAGCCGCCTTGCAGCCATCATGACACGCGGCATGATGCCATAGACCTGCGCTTTTTGAATGAGATAGTAAGGGTCAACACCTATGCAATGCCCGCCCACGAGTCCGGGGCGCATTTTGATGAAATTCCATTTTGTTGCCGCCGCGTCGATGACTTCGTTTGTGTCAATGCCCATCGCATTGAAGATTTTGGCGAGTTCGTTCATGAAGGCAATATTCACGTCGCGCTGCGAGTTTTCAATGATTTTTGACGCCTCTGCGATGCGGATTGAGGACACGGGGAACGTTCCGTTTTTGAGGACGGAAGAATAGAGAGAATCTACAAATTTTGCAATTTCGGGTGTTGAGCCAGATGTGACTTTGACAATGTTTTCGACAGTATGAATAGTGTCGCCGGGGTTTATACGCTCCGGCGAATATCCTGCATAAAAATCAATATTGAACTTCAGTCCTGATGCCTTTTCGATTTCTGGTACACAAACTTCTTCTGTAACTCCCGGATATACAGTGGATTCGAATATAACAACATTTCCTTTTCTAATTACATTTCCCACGGTCCGGCTTGCGGCGATAAGAGGCGCGAGGTCGGGTCGGTTGTTGGCATCTACGGGCGTCGGCACAGTGACGATAAAAACGTCGCTGTCCTTGATGAGATTTTCATTGTCGGTGATTATGAGGTCGTTGTCGAGCGCATTTTGGAGCGTCTTTGGGGCTGTCTCTCCTGTACGGTCTATCCCATGCTTCAACTCCCCCACCCTCTTAGAGTTGGTGTCGAAGCCCGTGACCTTGTGTTTTGACGCGAAGAGCACCGCCAAAGGCAGCCCGACGTATCCAAGCCCAATAATCGTGATTTTGGTCATTATTATTCAGCCATTTCAACCATGTTGAACGGTATCTTCAGGATTGACTGGTAGTCTTCTCCCGCTTCGAGCATGTCTTCGTCGTCTTCTTCGTAATACCAGTTTATCACAACTTCAGCCCTATTCTTGTTCTGGAGGTTTTCGAGTTTCTTGAAAACGTCCAGGATACATTTAGAGGAGCTTGTATTGAAGTATTCCAACTGAATGTTAACATTTACAACACCCTGAGCCACGTCCGCGAACTTGTCGAGCCAGTCCACGAGCGGCTTGTAAAACTCGATTGAGTTTTCGGGTATGGAACGTCCTTTGATCTCTATGACGCCTGTGTTCGCGTCAAATGAGATTGTTGGGGTTTTGGGCGTGCCTTCTATATTTATCGAATCCATTTTCTTATATTATAAAAATTAGTTAACTTACAAGTATTTCAAGAACGAAAAATTTACATTTATCGTTATATGGTTCAAATTCGTAACCGAATTTATTTCCTGATTTTCTCGCCATTTCTATAAAACCGAGACCGCCGCCGCCTTTTTCAGAAAATTCGTCGTTGTCGAGTACGATTTTATAGAGGTTTTTTAACTCCTCTTGCGAGAGGGAGTTAAGTTGTTCGATGCGTTCTTTGAGAGATTTGGCGGTGAGGTTCTTGACGAAGTTTCCAGTCGTCACCTTGTATATTCCGTTGTTCTCCTTGATGAGCGTGCAGAAAGAATATTTGTCGTCCGAAAGTCCGTTTTCTTTGATGAACTCTGCCGGAGGCTTTGCCTGGTGGTGGTAGAGGTTCTGAAGGGCTTCGACGAGGATGTTATAGACCTTCCTAATCTTCTTGGGAGACTCGCCTGCATCGGAAAGCGATTTTTCGACGTTATTTAAGAAATCAGTTATTACTTCAGAAGTGATAACCCCCTCGTGCGAGCAAATTGGCTTGCCCGCCTTCAATTTCTCGAATAGTCCGTGGATGCTCGCTTTCATAACAGTTTAAGATTTTGTTTTTGGATTTGCAAATATAACAAATATCTTTAAACGACGCAAACTTTTGTAAAAAAAATTTAATAACAAGCCAATTTATTGGCCTCCGCGCCGAATTTGATGTCTGTTTCCTTCCTTGGCTGAATGCCGAGAGCCTTGGACATGCCCTCAAAGCCGGTGTGGATCCAGACCTTTGAACTCTTGAAGGTGCGTTTTGTCAGCTTGCTCAGGAGGTCGATTGTCTGCGTGGTCTTCTCAACATTGAACTCGTCGATTTTCGGGGCGATGAGAATCACGGTGTTGTCGTCTTCGGGCGCTACAACTTCCGATGCCGGAAGGAGTTCGACGGTGATGTATTTGTCGAGCATTGCCTTCTTGATGTTCTGATTTGCAGCTTTGAGTAACGTGTCGTCGGATTCGTAGCCGAGGAGCTTGTGGGAAAACTCTCCATTGTGCTTAACGGCGAGCCTTGCGGAGTTCTTCACGTCATGCCACAGCGTCTCGTCGAAGTCCCTCCATGTGAAGAAGCCGAACGACTCCCTGCAAATCTGTGCGGGGATGTTGTATGCAAGCATTGTAGCCTCAATCAGGAGCGTGCCTGCGCCGCACATCGGGTCGATGAAGTTTGTGTTTGCCTTCCATCCTGCGAGTTGAATCAGACCGGCTGCATAAACTTCGTCGTATGTGCTTGAGCCGCCGGAAACTTTGTATCCACGGTGAGCGAGCGAAGGACCGGATGCGTCGAGCATGAAGGTGCAACGCTGTCCGTCAATCTCGAGCACAATCACAACCGACGGGTTTGAGTTGTCGTGGGGCGGCATCTTGTGGGACTTTTCATTGAAATAGTCGCAAATAATCTTTGTGACGTCGCCTTTCACGTTGTCCATCGTCAGGATGTCGGAAGTTCCTGAGACTTCAATCCTGAAACTTTTGTATATGTTGAGGATTTTGCTCCAGCGGTACTCCTTAAACTGCGCATAGAACTCGTCGCTCGAGGTAAATTCAAACCTCGACAGCTCCTTGTAGATTTTTAGGGCGGTGCGGAGTTCGTAGTTAGCCTGGTATAGCAAATACTTGTCGCCGGTGAAAGTGACCGTGCAAACGTCGGTATCCACGTCTTCTGCGCCCATACGCATGAGTTCGCGTCCTAATACGTCTTCCAAGCCTTCATAGGTCTTGGCCTTCATTTTGATAGTTTCCTGCAACATTTTTGTTTAGTCTGTAGTATTCTGATTAGTATCATTTGTCTTTTTAGCCGCGCTTGCATCGGCGTTTTTGTCCGCCTTCATGCTTGCGAGTTTCTCTATGCCCGCGAGGGTGAGTATGCCCACCACAATCAGCGCAATCGCAATGAAAGTGCCTGAATTGAGGTCTGGCAGGTATTTTTCCCAGTATTCCACGACGGGTTCGCCGTGGGAGTTCATCACTTCGAGTTCAAAACCTTCCTCCGTGACGGTCTTTGCGTAGTGTGGAATTTTCCATGGCCAGATGAACACGAGAGAGCCGAACACGAAACCTGTTAGCGTCGCCGTTGTCCTGTCTCCATAGTTTTTCATGAGCCACGACAGGAAGCGCGAGAAGGCTATGAAGCCAATCACGACGCCGACACCAACGGGGACGAGTATCTTGAAATCGAAATTGGAGACCGCGTCGATGACAATCAACTTATAATTGCCCAACAGAATCAATGTGTAACTTCCTGAAATTCCGGGCAAAAGCATGTCACAAATCGCCAATGCACCGCAGAAAATGAGGTAGAAAATATTGTCACTTTCACTTGCGGGCGTAATGACAGACATACCGAACGCCAAAGCCGCTCCAATGAGCATCAATGCGATGTTCAGGAAGTCGAATTTTTTTATAGTCTTGCCAACGTAATATACTGAAACAAGGATAAGTCCGAAAAAAAACGCCCAAACGTAGATGCCGTTGTTGATTGTGAAAAGATAGGAAAGCAGACGCGCCGCCGAGAAAACGCTGATGACCTCGCCCAAGACCACAGCCAAAAGGAAAAACAGGTCTGTATGCTCTGCAAACTCTTTGAATTTGAATTTGGATAAAAGCTTCAACGCTTCCAGATCAAACGATTTTAGCGCGTTGATAAACCTCTGGAAAATGCCAGCAAGCAATGCAATTGTACCGCCGGAAACTCCCGGTATTACATTTGCCAGCCCCATTGCAAAGCCCTTCAAAAACAGTATGACGTTTTTAATCATATATTTATAATGTCTGACGCGGCTATTTTCAAGCCCCACACGTCAAAATTGTAGCCACAAAATTAAAACAATTTTGTGATAGTTCAAGTATTTTGTGCAATTTTTTTTACGACAATTGGCAATTAAGGTTTATCTTTGCAATACAAATTTCAGACGATGATTACATATTTACAAGTAGAAAACCTCTCTAAGTCGTTCGGCGACATAGTATTGTTCAAGGACATAACATTTTCGGTGGGCAAGGATCAGAAGACAGCCCTTATTGCCAAAAACGGAGCTGGCAAAAGCACTATGCTCGACATCATAGCACGTAAGCAAAGTTCCGACACCGGCAGCGTTGTGTTCAAAAACGACTTGAAAGTAGGCTATCTGCGTCAGGATCCCTCACTTAACGACGCATTCACGGTACGCCAACAGATATTCCACTCCGACAACAAGCTGTCAAAAGTGGTTCAAAACTACGAGTCCGCCCTCGCCAGCGGCAACCACAATCTGATTGAAACTGCGCAGGCACAAATGGACGCTGCCAACGCCTGGAAATACGAATCTGATATGACTCAGATTCTCGGCAAGCTGAGAATCAACGACTTGGACATTCAAATCGGACGCCTTTCTGGTGGACAGAAAAAGCGCATAGCACTTGCCGACACTCTCATCGAACAGCCAGATTTTCTGATTCTCGACGAGCCTACCAACCACCTCGACACCGATATGACCGAATGGCTCGAAAACTATCTCAAAACCACTAGCACAACTTTGCTGATGGTTACACACGACAGGTATTTTCTCGACAATGTGTGCGACAATATTATTGAAATCGACAACAATAAAATATATTCATATTCAGGTAATTACAGCTATTATCTGAACAAACGCGACGAACGTATCGCCAACCTCGCAGCCAATATCGACAAGGCCGCCAACCTGCTCCGCAAAGAGTCGGAATGGATCTCGCGTATGCCCAAGGCACGAGGCGGAAAAGCCAAATACCGTATCGACAGTTTCTACAAACTCAAAGAGGTGGCATCGCAGCGTATCGAAACCAAAAAGGTGGATTTCACTGTGGGAACAGCCAACCGACTTGGCAACAAGGTATTAGAAATCAAAAACTTATGCAAGAGCTATGGCGGCAAGGTTCTCATCAACAATTTTTCTTACTCGTTTAAGAAAACCGACAAGATTGGAATCTGCGGACACAACGGCTGCGGCAAGACCACGTTTCTCGACATTATCACCGGCAAGACACAGCCCGATTCTGGTAGCGCGGAGTTTGGCGAGACCGTAGTGCCAGGATACTACCGTCAAAAAGGAATAGAATACAAAGATGGTCAGCGAGTTATCGACATCATCAAAGACATTGCCGAAGTTATAATTCTTGGCGACGGACGCAAACTGTCGGCGTCGCAGTTTCTGGAGTACTTCCTTTTCCCCACAAAAATGCACTACACTTTGGTGGAGAAACTGAGCGGAGGCGAGAAACGCCGACTCTACCTGATGACTGTGCTTATCAAAAATCCCAACTTCCTCATTCTCGACGAGCCCACAAACGACCTCGATATCATAACGCTCAATGTGTTAGAAGATTATCTATCGTGTTTTGCGGGATGCCTGCTTGTGGTGTCGCACGACCGATACTTTTTAGACAAGGTTGTGGACACGATGTTCGTGTTTGAAGAAAACGGCCAGATACGCAACTTCCCCGGCAACTACACCGTGTACGTTACTCAGAAGGAGGACGAGGAGCGTGAAAAATCAGAAGAGACAAACGCACAAGCAAGCACACCCACATATCAGCGCGAAAGACGCAAGAAGAATTTCACCTACAAGCTTGCGCAAGAATACGAATCAATTACAAAAGAGATAGCGCAGCTTACCGACGAGAAAAACCAAATAGAACAAAAACTCTCGGGCGAAGTAACTGATATAGAGGAAATAAGCAAATTGTCGGAAAGAATTTCGGAAATATCCAATCTGTTGGATGAAAAGGAGACACGTTGGCTCGAATTAGAAGAAATCAAAGACAGCGACAACGAATAAGGGCGCGTATCACCGCGCCCCTTAAATCATTTATTTGTCGATTCTAACACACAAAATGTAGAAATAATTGTCGTCGTCGACCTTAACGAACTTGTATTCAATTGGGTAACCGCTCAAAATCGACACCTGGATAAGTCCGATATTGCCGCCGCCAAACTCAGTTCTTGGCTGTCCGCGCATAAACCGCTTAAACTCGCGAAGTTCTTCTTTATTTTTTTCAGAAATCTTCTTGCATTTGTCCGACAGCAGCTCGTAATCTTTTTTGCCGACCAAATTGCCGGTGATAAACGAGAAATGGTTGTCGTATTCTTTGATAAGCATAAGACCGACACCTGCCGACTTGTCGATTCCATTGCCTTTCTCCTTGGAATAGAGATAAATATTCTGGCTCAGTTCGATGAAAATCTTGAAGAAAATCTTACCCCTGTGCTGGTCGTCCCAAAGGGAATCTTCAATATTAGAGGCCAATAGCGACAGGATCTGCCCGTCGAAAGGTCCAATATACGAAATGACTATGTCATTGTCGAGCATCGTGTTGAATATTTCCCTGCTGTTTACTGCCATGATGTTTTATTTGTGTGTCTTAATAATTTAAATCAATTTTACCGCGAAAACAGTTATGTCGTCGGTTTGCGACGAATTTTGAATCTGCCTTTCAAATTCACTGAGTATCAGTTCTTTTTGTATAGCTAAATCGCGATGTGCGTGTGTTTTCAATAATGTGGTGAAACGTTCGCTGCCGTACTTTTTCATTTCGGCGTCGTACTGGTCGACAAATCCGTCGGTAGTATGGTAAACAATGTCGTCGGTTTTGAGCATCAGAGTCTGGTCGGTGAAATCGGTGCCGGTGTTTCGTTTCGACTTCATACCGCCGATTGTCTTCTTGTCGCCGTGCAGAGTGATAAACTCCTGAGTATCGTGACGATAAACATACAGCGGACGACGTGCGCCAGAGAATGTAAGCTCATAATCGGTTTCAGACTTGCGGTCGAAACAGCAGAGGCAAATCTCCATACTGTCGTTGTTGATTTCTGAGGTCTCGTCGCCGACATCCTGTTTCAGAGCCTTCACAAGGTTGAGATTCAACTGAGTGAGGATGTCCTTGGGATCATAGATATGATGCTCCACAATAATTTCTGAAAGTAGACGAGCACCGATCACGCTCATAAACGCACCGGGAACGCCGTGACCAGTACAGTCAACAGCCGCGGTAAATGTAAGATGGTCGTTGTCGGGAACTCGGGTGAACCAGTAGAAGTCGCCGCTGATGGTCTGCAACGGAAGGAATATTCCAAAATATTTGAAATATTTCGATAGGTTCACATCCAAAGGCATTACAGTATCCTGGATAGTCTTAGCGTACTTGATACTGGTGTTGATGTTGTCGAGCTGCTCGGAGATGAACTCTTTCTGCTGAGCCAGCTCGTCGCGCTGACGCGAAAGGGTCTTTCCTTGAGCAAGAATCGACTGCTCCTGTTCCTTGATTTTCGAGATGTCGGTGTCGATAGTAACAAGACGTGTAATCTGGTTGTTCTCGTTAACAATAGGTGTCAATGTGGTCTGCAACCAAATATCATTACCATCGGCAGTGTGAAACGGACATTCAAAAATCACTGGTTCGCAATTGCTGAGGCACTTGTCCTTAATTTCCTCAATCTGGCTGTTGGAGCTATAAAGCGATGTAAATGTGGTAGTTCCATTGTGTTTAAGGTCGTCGAGCGACATCTTGGTGAGATGCTCGAAACCGTGGTTTACCCATTCCACATTGCCCACATTGTCCATAATAACCACGCCGTTGTCGGTCTGACTTGCCACAATCGAAAGTTTCTCAAGCTCCTTGTTGATAAGTTTCAACTGCTCGCTCTGCGAACGGATGTGCTCCTTCTGTGTGTCGATTCGGTCGTTGACTGCAATCAGCTCGCGGTTGCGTTTCTTATTCACAGAGTTGTTGATGAAAGCAATAATGGCGAGTACCAAGAAAATTGCGATGCCTATTGTAATAAGGTTGATCTCTTTCTGATTCTTTTTGGACTGCTCCCTTCTGTTTTCGAGAATTTTTTTCTGGTCCTCGATGCTTATCTCACGCTGGCGCACCTTGTCCTGCACGTCGTTGAGTTCGGTTAAGGACTGCTGGTGAAGCTGCTCTTTCTGTTCGCGCTCTGCCAACTGTTTGTCAAGCGACGCCTTGTCGCGGGCAAGCTTGGTCTGGAGCTTTTCGGCGGCACGCATCAGGCTGTCGGCTATACGCTCCTGAATAGCAATCTCATCCTTCAGTTCCTCTATCTGTTGCTCCTTGCGAGAGTTTTCCTCCTCCTGAAAGTCGTTGTTCATCGACATCTGGTAAATCTCTTCCTTCTTCTGGTCGAGCTCCCACTCCTTGTCCTGAAGTTCTTTCTCTTTTTGAATGAGGGCATCTTCCATTTGCTGGTTGATTTTTTCCACATCCACACGCGAACCACCCTCAACCACAGCACGCTCAGATATAATCAAACCTGCCTCGTTAGCCTTGTTTAAGTTTACCTGAAACTGGTTTGAACGGCTCTGGAGCACAAGGTTGATCATAAAGAGATCCGACTGATTAGCCGAACAGCTGTCGGTAACAAGCAATGTGCGCTGTCCTTTGATCTTCTCATTGATTTCGTGGAGATACTGCGAATCCACCTTGTTGACAAACAAAATGTGCGAGTACTCTATCTTGGCAACATTGGGAAATTTCAATGTCTTCAACTTTCGTCCATTGATCTGGGTTCCGTTTGCCTGCATAGCTTTCAAACGGTGGTATTCGGGGGTAGAGTAACCGAAGACGCCTACGGTAAAATCTTCCAAGGTGTCGTTTGGCCATTCAACGTATTTGGTTAAGTTCATCAACCAGAACGCGTTGATATGCTCACGCGGAAGTGATGATTTCTGCTGAGCAGACACCGCCGCGGTGCACACCACCAAAGCCAACGCCAATACTAACCGGCGAAACAATCCATTTGACAATATGTTAATCTTTGACAACATTCTCTCTATTTAAATTTTATTCCGATAACCGAAATATCATCACGTTGTTCTTCATCTTTTTTATAATCGTCGAGACTCTTGCGAATCAGGCTTCCTTGCGAATCCATAGGCACATTGCGGAGCGACAAAAGCAGTTCGAGGAAACGTTCCGAACCGAAACGCTTACGCTCGCTGTCGTTCTGGTCGATGATACCGTCGCTGGTGAGGTAGAGTATATCGCCGGTCTTCAATGTGAGCTCCTGGTCGGTGAACTCTGCAGTGTTTCGTTTTGAGCGCACACCACCAATCGACTTACGGTCGCCTTTGAGTTGCTGAACCTCGGTATCGCTTGGAGTGATGTAGTAGAGCGGACGTTTAGCACCGCAGAACACTACTGAATATTCGCCGCCGCCCTTGTTCTCAATACGGCAGAGACAGGTGTCCATACCGTCGTTGTTGGTGCTCTGCTCCTGTTTCAAGGCCTTGATGACACCAAGGTTGAGGTTTTCCATTATATCGCGAGGCGAATACATCTTTTTAACGTTGACAATCTCGTTGAGCAGACGGTTTCCGATAAGGCTCATAAATGCGCCCGGCACGCCGTGACCTGTACAGTCGAAATCGCCTATAAACTGGTATTTGTGACCCTTGTCGTCAACATCGGCAAACCAATAGAAGTCGCCCGAAACTATATCCTTGGGACTAAATAGGATAAAGTTGTCGAAATATTTGTCGATTTGAGATTTCTCAGGCAAAATCGTGTTCTGGATAGTCTGAGCGTAATTGATACTCGACTTGATGTGACGGTTCTGCTCCTCGATTTGGTTCTTCTGTTCCTCCAAGGTGTTGTTCTGCTGAACAAGCTCCTCGTTCTGATTGCGGATAGCTATCTCCTGCTCCTTCAACTTGCTGATATCAGTGTAGATAGCCACAAGCTTGCTAACCTCCTTGTTCTCGTTGAGAATAGGTGTAAGAGTGGTCTGGCTGCTGATGGTCTTGCCGCTGCGGGTTACACTGTCAGATTCAAAAATGATTGTCTGCTTGTTGCTAACGCACTTAAACAGAATATTGCGGATGCTCTTGTTTTCCGACACGTTGACGATGTTTTCGTCGCGTTCGTTGCGCAAAAGCTGAAGTGTGTATCCATAAATACGTGTGAATCCGGCATTTACCCATTCGAAATAACCGTTGCGGTCCATAATCACAATAGCGTTCTGGGTCTTACCAGCCACAATTGAGAGTTTTTCAAGTTCCTTGTTAACCTCCTCCAACTGAACCGCCTGCTGGTTGATCTCGTCTTTCTGTTTGTTAAGCTCGGTGTTCTTAACCTTCAGAGCCGCATTGGTTCGCTTGCTGTTGATCAAGCTTCGGATGATTATCACAAGCAGGATAAAGACTACTACTGTAAAGATAATCAGATAGTAACGGTTTCGTTCCTGAGTGTCTATAAGCAAGTCTTCCACCTTGATTTTGTCAATCTGCTCCTTGATGTCCGCCTCTTTTTGCTGCAGGCTCAAGTTCTTTTCATTAAGCTCCTGGTTCGACGAGTCTATTTCGCGCTGTTTCATCTCTATCTCGCGCATAGAAGTCTCGATTTCGGCGGCAGTGAGCACAATCTGACGTTCTTTCTGACGTACATCAGCCATAAGGGTCGACGCCTTGTGTTTCTGCAACTCTGTCTGCTGGAGTGTCTGATTAAGCTGAGCCTCAATACGTTCGTTCTGCTGCTTTACACGCTGGTTTTTTTCTTTCTGTGCCAACAGTGCCTTCTGCTGCTCGTTGAGGTTTTTCTCAAGTTCCTGAAGACGTTTCTCTTTTTCCTGAAGCTCGCCAGAGTTTACCTTGTAACGCTGTTTCAAGTCGTCCTTGCTACCGCTGAGAATCCATAGCGAATCGGTGGGCGCAGCGTCCTCGTTGAAATTTCTGGGGTTGACGTCGTAGGTGCTACCGCCGCTGCCTGATTCAAGCTTGATATTGATGGCGGCAAACTTGGTATTAGGAGCCTTGCCTGCGAACACAAGGCATTTGTTGCTTTTTGCAAAGTCGCTGATCTTATCCAAATCGTCGAAATAAGCCTTACTTACAAAAATAATGTCGGTGGGAACAAGCTCGTTGACGTTTTTGCGATATACCCTGACAGGCACACCCGAAATCTTCTGACCTTCGGTGTTGGCGGTGAGGGCGGTGAACTCTTCGGAAACTTTGCCCACAACGGTAATTGAGAGCTCGTTGGGACGTTTGAAATTTTTCCATTGGATATGCTTGGCACACAACACAACTGTGCGGGCGTTCATTATCGCCATATTGTTGTTCTGACCAAAAGCCGACAACGAAAACGATAATGCCAAAAGTAGCAAGAGGCTTTTGACAGACACCTTATATAATATATTCAATCTTTTGTTGCCAATCATGTTATCTATTCCTATGGTGCATTTATTCTTTAAAAAACAATATCCATACCAAAAAATTAAGGCTCACTACCCATTTAGGTACGTCAAATCGTGCCGAAAGTTAAGCCTTTTTTTACAAATAACATAACGATTTATCTTTTTTTTTACAAAAATCACATTTTTTTTGTATTAATAATTTGTTTTAGATTGATAATCAATGGTTAACAAAAAATTGCTCAGATTAGATTTTTTTTGTTAATTTTGCACCGATAAATAAATATCCCACAATTGTGTGGTAACAAATGTAAACAATTGATATAATGATATATATAATTATTTTACTTTCGGTTTTGCTTGTCGCTTCAGCAGTATGGATTGTAATGCAACGACGCAAGATTGACAGCATTAACCAACAATGGCAGAAAAAGTTAGACGACTCTGAAAAGGACATCAGGGTGCTGAGCGACAATATCGAGAACGGGAAAAAACAGCTCGCCAAATCAGAAAAATTTATAGGCGAGCTAAAAAATATTGCCGAAGGACAAAAAATGAAGCACGTGGAGATGCTCAAAAACCTTCTTGCAGTGCAGAAAACTATGTTCACAAGCCGCGGATTCATCAAGTCGCTTTTCCCCGACTATTTTGTTCTCGACGTGCCAAACGAAACCGCTGGTGGCGACTTTTACAAGTTTGCAGCTCAGGGCGACTTTGTGATGGCTGCGTGCGGCAACTGCGGCGTAACTGGCGTTAACGGACTGATTAAAGGCATCTTAAACATAGTTTTTCTCAGCGAGATTCTCGAACGTACCGACCTGTCTGCCACAAGCGCGGGTCATATCCTCGACCTTCTCAGGAGCAAATACGCACACCTTGCCGAAAACAACTCGGCATACCGCCGCGACGAGGATATTCCAGTAAACTTTACCGTCTGCATCATCAATCAGAAAGAGCGTACGCTCTCATACGCAGGAGCTTACGGCAGTATGTGCCTGTTGCGCAAGTCGTATCCAGGCACCAACCGCCGCGAGGTAGACGTGCACGAGTTCAGAGGCGACAAGATGAATTTCGCAGTTTCGTTCGGACGCTGCAAAAACTACACTACCGAGACCATCGAGCTTGAAAAAGACGACCGAGTATATATCAAAACCGACGGATTTGTAAACCAGCGTGGCGGACGCACCGGCAACCGTTTTGGCGACATTTATTTCCGTCAGATGCTTATGAAGCACTCGTCGGAACCGATGACAGAGCAGATGCACAACTTCAAAGATGAGTTTGACCGTTGGCGCGGAAGCGAAAGCAGGGCAAACGACATTCTGATTATTGGTCTCGCCCTCAAAGTGAAGGCAGTGTTCAAACCCACGCCCGAATTTGAAGAGGACATCGATATGGACGTTGACGACTAAAAAACAGACGCTATGGACAGAAAAGATGCGGAACCGCTATCAAATGTAATCAGGCAGTACCTCAGGGCCATCGGAGCTGAAGCCCGCATCAGCGAGATACGTGCTATGCAGAAGTGGGACGAAGTGGTGGGACGTGTGATTTCGCGCGACACCATCGACATCGACCTCCGCCAAGGTGTGCTGACGGTGAAATTCAAGTCGCCGCTTATCAGAAACGAGATAATGGCACGCCGCACCGAGATAATCCGCCGGATGAACGAAGCCGCAGGTCAGGCAATCGTGAAGGTCATAAACGTAAAATAGCCTTTACTTGTGAAAAACGCTCACATTGCCCTTGTAGCGTTCGCCGTCTTTTTCCATAATGTAAAAATATACGCCGTCTGACACGTCGGGTGCATTCCAATTGTTTCGGTAATCCTTTGATTCAAAGACCTTTCTGCCCTCACGGTTGAAAATTGTCATACTCCATCCCGACGTCCATTCCAATCCCTTGATTTTAAAATAGTCGTTTAATCCGTCGCCGTTGGGCGTGATGATGTTCGGGAAAACAAACTCGCCGCAGTAACGGAACGAAACGTCAACCGAATCGCTTACGCTGCCGCAGAGGTTGACAATTGTAAGTTTGTACATACCAGGCGTTTCCACAAGAATCTCATTGTCGTGAGTGCCGTTTTGCCAAATGTAGTCGTCGGCGTCGGGCCATTGTGCCGAAAGATAAAAATCCACATCGTCGCAAATCAGGGTATCTGGAATAAGGTCAAGTTCAGGCTTGGTGTGTTCTTCAAGATCAATCAAATCGGTTGACACACAGCCTTTTGCATCGGTAACGGTAACAGAATACTCGCCGGCACTTGACACCTTGATAGACCGTGTGGTTTCGCCAGTAGACCAAACATATTGAGCCTCAGGCACATTGCAGTCGATAATTTTGAAAGAATCGCGGCAGAAAACATCGTCGGTTTTAAAATCAATATTCGGCAGAGGGTTACACCTTATATTAATAGTGTTTTCAAAAGTGCAGCCATTCAAGTCGGTAAGACGGGCGGTATACTCGCCCGGTTGTTTAAAAACTCGAGAAAGTGCCGAGGCAGAATTGTCGGTCCACACAAACGACGTATATTGAAAATTCAACTCGCAATCCACCGTCACGCTACCGCCTTCGCAAAACTCACGATCGTTGCCAAGCGAAAATTCCAT
>JAGCNK010000222.1 GCA_017645985.1 Bacteroidales bacterium
AGTTTTGGGGTCGGTCCAGTTCATCGGGAATACGGGGAAACCAAGGCGGTCGCCGTCACGTTTGCTGAGTTTGCCTTTGCCGTCGGGTTTGAGGATGAGGGGCAGGTGGGCGAACTGAGGCATTGTATCCTGCCAGCCGAATGCACGGTAGAGCAGGAAGTGAAGCGGAAGGCTCGGCAGCCACTCTTCGCCGCGGATCACGTGCGAAATCTTCATCAGATGGTCGTCAACGATGTTGGCAAGGTGGTATGTGGGCATTCCGTCTGATTTAAACAGAACTTTGTCGTCTAATATAGAAGTGTCGGCATTGATTTCGCCGCGGATAATGTCGTGAAGAACGAGTTTTTCGTTTTCGGGCATTTTGAACCTTACAACGTACTGTGCGCCGCTGTCTAAGAGAGCCTTCACCTCGTCGGCGGGCATTGTGAGGCTGTTTTTCATAGTCATACGTGTGGCAGGGCCGTAGCTCTGTACCGATGCTTTTTCGGCTTCGAGCTTCTTGCGCATGGCTTCGAGTTCCTCGGGAGTGTCGAAAGCGTAGTATGCGTTGCCGCTGTCTACCAGCTGCATAGCGTATTGACGGTAGAGGTGCTTGCGGTCGCTCTGACGGTATGGGCCGTATTCGCCGCCCTTGATGTCGCTCTCGTCAACATCGAGACCTATCCATTCCAACGATTTTACAATATATTCCTCAGCACCTGGCACAAAGCGTGTTTGGTCGGTGTCTTCGATTCGGAGAATAAATTTGCCGTTGTGCTTGCGGGCAAATAGATAGTTGAAAAGTGCGGTGCGTACGCCGCCGAGATGCAGTCCTCCTGTTGGACTTGGCGCAAATCTCACTCTTACTTCTTGGTTTTCCATTATTATTTCTTGAGATATTTTGTTACAAGATAATCGTCCTTCATCAGTCTCTTCACGCGCTCGAGCTCTTCGGGAGTGTTAACCGAGTAAGTTACCTCGTCGGTCATGCTCATGCGGATAAGGTATCCAGATTCGAGAACGCGCAGAAGGTCGATGCACTCGGTGATTTCGAGCGGCGACGGAGCTTGCGAGTTGAACTCCTCGATAAAGTCTCTGCGGAACACGTCGATACCCAGCAGCTTGAGTCTCGGGCAGGCGTTTGTGCCTCTTACAGCCGACGGAATGGGCTCGCGCGAGAAGTAGAGGGCGTTGTTGTTGGCGTCTACCACCACTTTGATTTCGTTGGGGTCGCGGAAAATCTCGTCGGTAGTGATCTCTGCCATGAGCGAAGCCACTTGGAGTTCGGGTTCCAAAATCATAGGGCTGATGGCGCATCCCACGTGGTTCGACGTTACCATAGGCTCGTCGCACTGGATAAGCACCACGATGTCGTATCTGATTTTTTCGATCTGCTCTATGGCTTTTACTGCCTCTACCACACGGTCGATGGCTCCGATATTGCTCTCTTTGGTCTTGATGCAGTTGCCGCCTATTGATGTGATATAGTCGATAATTTCTTGGTCGTCGGTGGCCACATATACGTCGGCGAAGTCTTCGCAGAGCATCATTCGGTTGTATACGTGTCCGATCATGGGCATTCCGTTGATGTCGGCCATAGGCTTGCCGGGGAATTTCTTAGAGCCCATACGAGCGGGGATTATACCTATTATATTTAATTCTTCGGTGTTCATTGTATGTTGCATTTAATAATTTTGCTCAAAGTTAGATTTTTTTGTTGAAAGAACAAAAACGTATTGATTTTTTTGATTCTCGGGCAAAAAAAAAGTCTGTTTTTTCAACAGACTGATAAATTGATAAAGTTTTGAGGTCGATAGCGGAGTCGAACCGCTCTAGACGGTTTTGCAGACCGTTGCCTAACCGCTTGGCTAACCGACCTTGTGGTTTTGCGGTGCAAATATATGGCGATAATTTGAGATAAAAAAATTTTTTTGATAAAAAAATCAAAAATTATAAAAACCCCTTTTAACGCCGTCGTGGCGTGATATTTGCTTGTTATTCCTTCTAAAAAAATAATGCAATGTCAGTTATAGACGGTATAAAAAGTATATTTGCGCCATCGCAATCCAAGTGCGTGGTCACGCTGTCGCACTCCGTCGGCCTGTTTGAAGGAGGCTCGGTGGGCGAGGCACTCGGTATGCCGGTAAAAGACCGCACCGCCGAGCAGTTGCACCGCAGTCCCGTTACCGATATGCTCGGATTCGGCGACTATCAGACTCCCGGAGGCACTCTGTCGGTTTGTTCGTCGTCGTCGTGCGGATTTGCCACCTTTATGAGCGACAACGAGGTGCAGGGTTTCGCTCCACAGCGTTTTCTCGCCTTGTGCAACAGCTGGTATTTATATAAGGTGAAAGACGAGGAAGCTCCTCTGCGGCTTTTGCTGCCGGCTGCCGTGGTGGCTGGATGCCTTTTTTCGGCTCTCCCGCGCATCAATGTCAGAGACGCGCTGCCATCTATGCCCGACCTTGTGTGCGACAGCTGCATATCTTCGGCGTCGCTGTTCTTTGGAGTTTCAAAATATATCTCGGCGGGATTTTCGCCCAAGGAGGCTGTGAAAAAAGCCTCTGATCTGTCGTCGAAGATATGCTCTGAAATTGGTTTGGTGGTAAATCACACTGGCATTACCACAAGTTTCAAGAATATACTCAACTCGTGTTTCGACTCTGCCGAGGGGGAATTCAGCGCTATGGTTCTCGGTGCGGTAAATTCAGGCGTCTTTCCCGACCTTTCGGGCTACCTTGTAGGTGCGCTCGCAGGCTTGAGCTGTGCGTCAGACGGCATACCGTCGGCTTGGAAAAGTTCGGTTTCGGGCATCGATGCTGTACGCCGATCGGGCGAAATAGTCAACACTCTCATATCGCACGCCCTCGCCAATAAGGTATAACCATCTCAAGAGAGGGTAGGAGAGGGGAATAAACTTTACAGTAATAAAAGAAAACAGTATATTTCTATAAATGTAAATTACATTGTGAAGAATTATAAAAATTTTTCCTTTGTAATTTACTGAAAAATATACGTATACAATTTTATTTATATCAAATAATATGATATTTATATATTTGTTATAATCGAAATGATTATATCTATATATTAATTTTCAAGTTTTTTAAACTTTTTTTAAAAAAATATAAAATAAGTTCAAAAAATATTTGGAAATATGTTTTTTGTTGTTTATATTTGCAGTGTCGCAAATGAGAAAAAGAGATTTTTCGAACTGCGCGGCGAAGAAGACGGTGCCGCCTGAAAGCGTAAGTCCGGACTCAGTGAATTGATTTATTAAACGTGTTTGACAGTCCGGTGCGAGTAGGGTGGCGGAGTTTTCTGCCGAGAAATAAAAATTTAAAGCAAAGGTTTAGATACCTGCTTGAAAAAATTGACTGACAGAAGGATGGATTATGCACCTATAGTTATCCTTCAATAGAAATCCCGCTGTAAGCCACGGGTCCGCCCACAGGAGGATTGTGTTTGAAAATTTCCAATTTGATACGTCCGATGTGCGGAATTTCGAGCTTGATGCGCTGCAAAATACGGTGGGCTGCGTTTTCGATGAGGCAGGCGGGCTGCGACATCTCTTCCTTGATGAGGTTGTAGACGGCGCAATAGTCTACCGCGTCGTTGAGATCGTCGGATATGCCGGGGTGGATGACGTCGGCTTCGAACGAAATGTTCACGCTGAAATC
Organism: Bacteroidales bacterium; assembly: GCA_017645985.1. Lineage (GTDB taxonomy): Bacteria > Bacteroidota > Bacteroidia > Bacteroidales > UBA3824 > UBA3824. The sequence continues at coordinate 3,660 of JAGCNK010000222.1, forward strand.
GTTGCCCTGAGTTCTTTCTTGTTCCAAAACGCCTATCGGCGAATGAAAACGCATGTCATGTAGTATAATTCTGCCCATTTTACGTAAAATTACTCCGCAAATATAAAAACAATCATTAGTTTTATATATATTTGCGCTCTATTTTATTTGATTAAAGTTATGGAAGAATCTAAAAATTTTATCGAACAGTTGGTAGAAAAGAACCTCGAAGAGGGTAAGAACGGAAAGAAAGTACAGACCAGATTCCCTCCAGAGCCCAACGGTTACCTGCATATAGGCCACGCCAAGGCTATTGCCATCGACTTTGGTATCGCTAAGAAGTACAACGGCGTGTGCAACCTGCGTTTCGACGACACCAACCCCATTAAGGAAGACACCGAATATATGGACGCCATCAAGCACGACATCGAATGGCTCGGTTTCCACTGGGGCAATGTGTTTTACGCATCCGACTATTTTCAGCAGCTCTGGGATTTTGCCGAGGAGCTTATCCGCCGTGGACGCGCATACGTTGACGAGCAGAGCGCCGAAACAATAGCAGAGCAGAAGGGCACGCCCACCCAGCCCGGCGTTGAGAGTCCTTTCAGAAACCGTCCCGCCGAGGAGTCGTTGGAACTTTTCCGCAAGATGAATTCCGGCACAGTGCAGCCCGGCACTATGGTTCTCCGCGCCAAAATCGATATGGCTAATCCTAACATGCATTTCCGCGACCCGATAATCTATCGTGTGCTCAACATACCCCACATCCGCACAGGCAACAAATGGAACGCTTACCCGATGTACGATTTCGCACACGGCGAGAGCGACTATTTCGAAGGCGTTACCCATTCGCTCTGCACATTGGAGTTTGTGGTTCACCGTCCGCTCTACGATTTGTTCGTAGACTGGCTCAAAGAGGTTAGGGGAGAGGCCGACAATATGGACGACAACCGTCCGCGTCAGACCGAGTTTAACAAGCTCAACCTCAGCTACACCCTTATGAGCAAGCGAAACCTGCTCACTCTTGTGAAAGAAGGTCTCGTATCGGGATGGGACGACCCCCGTATGCCCACCATCTGCGGATTCCGCCGCCGTGGCTACAGCCCCGAGTCTATTCTCAACTTCATCGACAAGATCGGCTACACCACCTACGACGCCCTCAACGAGTTTGAGTTGTTGGAAAGCTCTGTTCGCGAAGACCTCAACACCCGCGCCACTCGTGTGTCGGCAGTGTTAGACCCTGTGAAACTCATCATCACCAACTATCCCGAAGGACAGACCGAGGAGATGACCGCAGTAGACAATCCCGAGGACGTTAACAGCGCAACCCACACAATCGAGTTCAGTCGCGAGCTCTGGATCGAGCGCGACGACTTTATGGAAGACGCTCCCAAGAAATTCCTCCGTCTCGGACCCGGCAAGGAGGTCCGCCTCAAAAACGCATATATAATAAAGTGTCCCGAGGAGAATTTCTGCAAGAAAGACGCCGACGGCAACATTGTGGAAATCTACGCCGAGTACGACCCCGAAAGCCGCAGCGGCAGCGCAGGCGCCGACCGCAAAATCAAAGGCAAAACCCTCCACTGGGTATCGTGCGCACACGCTCAGAAAGCAGAGGTAAGGCTCTACGACCGTCTGTGGAAAGTTGAAAATCCCCGCGACGAGATGGCACGCATCATCAAAGAGCAGAACTGCGAACCACTTGAGGCTATGAAACAGATGATAAATCCCGACTGCTTGAACGTGCTCACCAACTGCTATGTGGAAAAATACGCCGCAACACTGCAGCCGTTGCACTACTTGCAGTTTATCCGCATGGGCTACTTCAATGTAGACCCCGACAGCACACCCGAGCATCTGATATACAACCGCACCGTCACCCTAAAAGACACTTGGGCCAAGGAGCTGAAAA